>NZ_ACJM01000006.1 GCF_000174415.1 Dethiobacter alkaliphilus AHT 1 | reverse complement strand
CCTGAAAGCTTTGGAGCACGGCTGCGGTCAGCGCGACTGCCCCGACTGCAAAGTAATCTGGGAGTTGATGGACGCTGTGGACGAGTACGTTCCCACTCCGGAACGTGACATCGACAAGCCCTTCCTGATGCCCATCGAAGACGTGTTCACCATCACCGGCCGCGGTACCGTTGCCACCGGTCGTGTAGAGCGTGGCGCCATCAAAGTGGGCGAAGAAGTGGAAATCGTCGGTTTTGCTGAAAAATCCCGTAAGACCGTTGTAACCGGTGTGGAAATGTTCCGCAAGATCATGGACTTTGCCGAAGCCGGCGACAACATCGGCGCCCTGTTGCGCGGTGTGGACCGTGAAGAAATCGAGCGCGGCCAGGTTCTGGCTAAGCCCGGCAGCATTAACCCTCACACCAAGTTCAACGCCGAGGTTTACGTATTGAAGAAAGAGGAAGGCGGCCGTCATACTCCGTTCTTCCAGGGGTACCGTCCCCAGTTCTACCTGCGTACCACCGACGTAACCGGTGTTATCACCCTGCCGGAAGGCGTGGAAATGATTATGCCCGGTGACAACGTGCAGATGAAGATCGAACTGATCACCCCCATCGCCATCGAGGAAGGCCTGCGCTTTGCTATCCGCGAAGGCGGCCGCACTGTAGGCGCCGGTGTTGTGGCCAGCATCATCGAGTAATAGTAAACCAAAAGCACCGCCGTGCGGCGGTGCTTTTCTCTCTCTGTACAACTGACAAAAAGTTTGACAACTGGCATACAAGTGTGATAAATTTGTAAAAGTGAAATCTCAGGCCTTGGCCCGGGATAGAAGTTTTGCTTGCGGTACAAACTCTATTTTAGAGTGCCAAACAGCTTTTAGGGGGTGTGTTTAGATGCGCGTTAAAATCACCATGGCCTGTGGCGAATGCAAAAGGCGGAATTATATTACCACTAAAAATAAGCGGACCACACCGGACCGCGTTGAACTGAGTAAATACTGCTCATTCTGCAAAAAGCATACAGACCACAAAGAAACTAAGTAAGGATTTATTCTATTACTTATTACTAAGGATGTGAAGGCATGGCAGCCAATGTTAAAGTGCTGACAAAACACATCAAGGATGTAAAGCAGGAGTTAAAAAAGGTGCACTGGCCATCTCGCCGGGAAGTCACCCTTTTTACATCCATTGTCCTGATGGCGATTCTGGTAATCGGTGTTTTTTTCTGGATCCTCGATACAGGTTTTACGGGGATGCTGCAGTTGATTCTCCAATAGTGAGGAGGTAGGGGCCATCCCCTCGCCTATGAGTAAAAACTGGTATGTGGTACACACATACGCCGGCTATGAAAACAAAGTAAAAACGAATCTGGAAAAACGGGTAGAATCCATGGAGATGCAGGATAAAATATTCCGCGTCTTAGTTCCCATGGAAAAAGAGCTGGAAATCAAAAACGGCAAGAAGAAGGAAACCTTAAAGAAGGTCTTTCCCGGATATGTGCTGGTGGAGATGATCGTAACCGATGACTCCTGGTATGTTGTGCGCAACACGCCCGGTGTGACCGGTTTTGTCGGTCCCGGTTCCAAGCCTATCCCCTTGTCCGATGCGGAGATTTCCCAGATTCTCAAACAGATGGGAATGGGTGACTCCAAGCCCAAGATTGACTTTAGCGTAGGTGAAAATGTCCGGGTAACCGACGGGCCTTTTGCCAATTTTGTCGGCTCTGTGGAAGAAGTTCTGGAGGACCGTCGTAAGATTAAGGTGCTTGTGTCCATGTTTGGCCGGGAAACCCCGGTTGAACTTGAATTCTACCAAGTGGAAAAGCTTTAGCAGGATAGGAGGTGGAAGTATGGCAAGAAAAGTTATTGGTATGGTTAAACTGCAGATTCCCGCTGGAAAAGCAACACCCGCGCCTCCCGTTGGTCCTGCCCTGGGTCAGCACGGTGTAAACATCATGGGTTTCTGTAAAGAGTTTAACGAGCGCACAGCAAAACAGGCCGGTCTGGTTATTCCTGTTGTTATTACCATTATGGATGACCGTTCTTTCTCCTTTATCACCAAGACACCGCCTGCAGCGGTTCTGTTGAAAAAGGCTGCCGGAATTGACAAAGCCAGTGGTGTACCCAACAAGGAAAAAGTGGCAACGCTGTCCCGTGACAAAGTGCGTGAAATCGCTGAGCTGAAAATGGAAGATTTAAACGCCAACGACGTAGAAGCAGCAATGCTGATGGTCGAAGGTACCGCCCGCAGCATGGGTATTGTTATCGAAGGATAACGTAATTTATGTGGGAGAGGCCTGCCGCCTCGCCGGGACCACAAGGAGGTAATTAGCAAAATGGCTAAACACGGCAAGAAGTATGTTGAAGCAAGAAAGCTGGTGGATCGGGACATGCTCTATGATCCCACCGAAGCTTTGGAATTGGCCAAGAAAACAGCTACCACCAAGTTTGACGGTACTGTGGAGCTGGCCGTTCGTTTGGGCGTAAACCCCAAGCATGCCGATCAGCAGGTGCGTGGTGCAGTGGTGCTGCCTGCCGGCATCGGTAAGGAAGTAACAGTGGCTGTCTTTGCCAAAGGCGAGAAAGCCAAGGAAGCGGAAGAAGCAGGTGCCGATTTTGTCGGTGCTGATGATTTGGTGGCTAAAATTAATGGTGGTTGGTTCGGTTTCGATGTGGCTGTGGCCACACCGGATATGATGGGTACCGTAGGTAAACTGGGTCGCGTGCTTGGACCCAAAGGCCTGATGCCCAACCCCAAAACCGGAACCGTTACCATGGAAGTGGCCCGCGCAGTAAATGAAATTAAAGCCGGTAAAGTGGAATACCGTGTGGACAAAAACGGTATCATCCATGTCCCCATCGGCAAGGCTTCCTTTGAAATGGAGAAGTTGCAGGAAAACTTCAACACCATCATCGATACCTTAATCAAAGTTAAGCCGGCAGCTGCCAAGGGTCAGTATCTTCGTTCCATCACCGTCGCCTCCACCATGGGGCCGGGAATCCGGATTAATACCCAGAAAGCGGCGGCACTTGGCAAAGCCAAGTAATAAAGCTTGCAAAAAGCGGCAGCATATGATAAAATGCCCCGTGCACGTATAAATCAATAAATAACGTTTCAGGCTGTAGACAGCAGGTGCTCTTTTGGAGCTTAAGGATTCGTCGCCTGCCGAGGTCGGAAAGTCATCATTTGTCTGAAAAGCTATTGATGGCCTCCGTGTGTCTGCGCGGAGGCCATCTTTTGGTTTATACCCCAATTATCTGGGATGTGTAGCAGTAGGGTAAACAAGCCACAGTCAGGATATAATTCCTGCCAAAAGGGAGGTGGAAGGATGAGCATTACCAAACAGGCCAAGAAGCAAGTTGTCAGTGAAGTAAAGGAAGATCTGCAGAACGCCCAGAGTGCCATTGTTACCGACTATCGTGGACTTAATGTGGATGAGATTACACAACTGCGCCGCGCTCTGCGTGCTGAAAATGTGAAGTATGTGGTTGTAAAAAACACATTGGCCAGCATTGCGGCCCATGAACTGGGTTATGAGGCGCTGGACACATATCTGGAAGGCCCCACAGCCATTGCCTATGGTTTTGAGGATGCGGTGGCACCGGCCAAAGTTTTGTCCAAGTTTGCCAAGGAGAATGACAAGCTGGAGATTAAAGGCGGTCTTCTGGAAGGCAACCTGATTGATCCGGCCCGCATTAAGGCACTGGCAGACCTGCCGTCCCGTGAAGTACTACTGGGTCAGGTGGCCGGCGCATTCGCCGCACCGATGACCGGATTTGCCGGAGCAGCGCAAGCTATGCTGCGTAAGTTCGTGGGCACTTTAGACGCTGTAAGAGAACAGCGCGCTGCCAACGAAGGTTAATAAATTATAAAAAAACTATGCTTGAATTATAAGGAGGATTTTAAGAATGTCTAAAGTTAATGAAGTTTTGGAAATCGTAAAAGAGATGACTGTTTTGGAATTGTCTGAGCTGGTAAAGGCTTTTGAAGAAGAGTTTGGCGTATCCGCCGCTGCACCTGTGGCCATGGCTGCTGCTCCCGCTGCCGGTGGAGATGCTCCCGCTGCCGCTGAGCAGACCGAATTCGATGTAGTTCTGTCCGGTGCCGGAGACAAGAAGGTTCAGGTAATTAAGGCTGTACGTGAAGCTACCGGTCTTGGCCTCAAAGAAGCCAAAGAGCTGGTTGACAACGCTCCCAAGGCTGTAAAGGAAAAAGTAAGCAAAGAAGATGCCGACGCTCTGAAAGCCAAGCTGGAAGAAGCTGGCGCCAGCGTGGAAGTAAAATAGTTTTATCTCCAGCGGTGTAGTGAAAAAGGCACCCCTTTGCGGGTGCCTTTTTGTCACTGCCGTTTAATATTATCTCATCAGTAAAGCTTGCTTTAAAGAAAGTCCAAAGCGCAAGCTTTTCTTCTTTTTTCGACTGACAGGGGAAATCTGTGTTTATCGCTGCCATTCCTTGACATGCGAGGGGTATTGTGATATTATTATAAACTGCTTAACAATGCCTTCTTTGCCTTATTTAGGACTTACTGAATCACTCAAAAAATCGCTATCTAGCATTGCCATCAGTAGATTTTTTGAGGTATTCAGGTGCACGTGTACACGTGCACCCGAATTTGAGAGTTACACTCTCAAATTCAGACGTCGTAAATACGGCGTCTGAATTAAGAAAAGCCAGCTTTTCTTAATTCAGTGCGGACTTCGTCCGCAACTGAATAAGTCATGGAATGACTTATTCAGTAAGCCCTATTTATGTATATTTTCGTATATGAAATTGCATAACTGGAAAGACTATAATGTTGCGGATTTATTCCCTAAATATGTTTAAGAAGGTATTGTTATTTTTTAGGGTAAAACCTAGGGACAGGAGTGAGTGCCTGACATGTTCAAAGTCGTCGACGCGGGAACGAGGAAGCGCCGCACCTACGCACGGATTGACGAAGTTCTGGATCTGCCCAATCTGATTGAGATCCAACAGTTTTCCTATCGCTGGTTTCTCAGCGAGGGATTACAGGAGATGTTTAATGAAATCTCACCGATTCAGGACTTTACTGGAAACCTGGTTTTGGAATTCATAGGATATTCCCTGGGTGAACCGAAGTATTCCGTGGACGAGTGCAAAGAGCGCGACGCCACGTTTTCGGTCCCGCTACGTGTCCGTGTCCGCCTGATTAACAAGGAGACCGGCGAAGTAAAAGAGCAGGAAGTTTTCATGGGAGACTTCCCACTAATGACGGAAAACGGCACGTTCATCATCAATGGTGCCGAACGGGTCATCGTCAGCCAGTTGGTCCGCTCTCCCGGAGTGTATTTTAACAGCCAGATTGATTTTGTGGGTAAAACGCTGTTTGCGGGAACCATTATTCCCAACAGAGGGGCCTGGCTGGAGTTTGAGACCGATGTCAATGATGTAATTTATGTCCGAGTGGACCGTACCCGGAAAGTGCCGGTTACGGTGCTTCTGCGTGCTATTGGTTACGGAACCAACAATGATATTCTGGGTCTTTATGACCATGACCCCAGAATTTTGGCCACGCTGGAGAAAGATCATACCGATACCTTTGAAGCCGGTATTTTGGAGATTTATAAGCGACTGCGCCCCGGCGAGCCTCTTAACGTGGAAAACGCCCGTTCTTTGTTTGAGTCGTTGTTTTTTGAGCCCAAACGCTATGATTTTGCCCATGTGGGCCGTTATAAAGTAAATAAAAAGTTATCCTTTGTACCACGGGTACTGCACCGCAATCTGGCCGATAACGTGCTGGATCCCGAAGGTAATGTGCTGGCCCGGGCCGGCGAGACGGTAACGGTGGATATGGCCCGGTCCTTTGAGGAAAAAGGCGTAAGCCGCATCCGTATTACCGCCGACGATAAAGAAATTGTGGTTTTAAACAACGAACGAATCACTCCCGGTGTGAAGCACCTGACCAGGGAAGACATCGTGGCGGCCATCGGTTACATTCTTAATTTGATGGACGGTGTGGGACATACCGATGATATCGACCATCTGGGTAACCGCCGCCTGCGCAGCGTGGGTGAACTTTTGCAAAACCAGTTTAGAATCGGCCTTTCCCGCATGGAGAGGGTGGTTCGGGAACGGATGACCATTCAGGATGTGGAAGCCATTACTCCCCAGGCGCTGATTAATA
This sequence comes from Dethiobacter alkaliphilus AHT 1, assembly GCF_000174415.1. Taxonomy (NCBI): domain Bacteria; kingdom Bacillati; phylum Bacillota; class Dethiobacteria; order Dethiobacterales; family Dethiobacteraceae; genus Dethiobacter; species Dethiobacter alkaliphilus. The sequence continues at coordinate 192,666 of NZ_ACJM01000006.1, read as the reverse complement.
TCCGCCCGGTTATTGCTTCCATTAAAGAGTTTTTCGGTTCCAGTCAGCTGTCCCAGTTTATGGACCAGACCAACCCGCTGGCGGAGCTGACCCATAAACGCCGTTTGTCCGCTTTGGGCCCCGGTGGTTTGAGCCGGGAGCGTGCCGGTTTTGAAGTGCGGGATGTTCACCATTCCCACTACGGCCGCATGTGTCCCATTGAAACCCCTGAAGGACCAAACATCGGCCTCATCGGTTCGTTGTCCTCCTTTGGACGGATCAATGAATACGGCTTTATTGAAACACCTTACCGTAAAGTAGATAAGGAAAAAGGCCGGGTAACCGAGGAAATTGTTTACCTTACCGCCGACGATGAGGACAACTATACCGTGGCGCAGGCCAACGCCCTTCTGGATGAAAACGGCCACTTCCTGGCAGAGCGCATTACCTGCCGTTATCGCCACGAAACTGTACTGCGTCCGCCCTCCAACATTGATTTTATGGACGTTTCACCAAAACAGCTGGTTTCTGTGGCCACAGCCCTTATTCCTTTCCTGGAAAACGATGACGCCAACCGGGCCCTTATGGGAGCCAACATGCAGCGTCAGGCTGTGCCCCTTTTGAAGGCGGAAGCGCCGCTGGTGGGGACGGGCATGGAGTATAAAACTGCCCGTGACTCCGGTGTGGTGGTGTTGGCCAAAAACGGTGGTGAGATTGTTTTTGTCTCCGCCGATTCCATTATGATCAGGCGCGATGATGATCCGGAAGCGCCCAACCGGCATATTAACGGCCGCACCGGCGAAACTTTCCCCGGTGAACCCAGAGAAGGTTTTCCGCGCGGCTGCGATATCTATACCTTGCAGAAATTCAAGCGTTCCAACCAGGGAACCTGTATGAACCAGCGACCCACCGTCACCCACGGCCAAAAAGTAGCCGCCGGCGCTGTGATTGCCGACGGTCCTTCCACCGATCACGGTGAGCTGGCGCTGGGACGTAATATCCTGGTGGCCTTTATGCCCTGGGAAGGCTACAACTACGAGGACGCCATCTTACTTAGCGAAAAGATGGTAAAAGAAGATGTCTTTACCTCCATTCATATTGAAGAATACGAGTCCGAGGCCCGTGATACCAAGTTGGGCCCGGAGGAAATCACCCGGGATATCCCCAATGTGGGTGAAGAAGCCTTAAAGGACCTGGATGAGCGCGGCATTATCCGTGTGGGCGCAGAAGTCCGGGCCGGCGATATCCTGGTGGGTAAGGTAACACCTAAAGGCGAGACCGAGCTGACCGCAGAAGAACGTTTGCTGCGGGCCATTTTCGGGGAGAAAGCCCGGGAAGTCCGGGATACCTCCCTGCGAGTGCCCCACGGTGAAAGCGGTATGGTGGTGGACGTAAAAGTATTTTCCCGTGAAAACGGTGATGAACTGCCCCCCGGTGTGAACCAACTGGTGCGCGCTTACGTGGCCCAGAAGCGTAAAATCTCCGAAGGGGATAAAATGGCGGGCCGCCACGGCAACAAAGGGGTTATCGCCCGCATTATGCCGGAAGAGGATATGCCGTTTTTACCCGACGGTACTCCGGTCCAGATTGTGCTAAACCCCCTGGGCGTTCCCTCCCGGATGAATATCGGACAGATCCTGGAAACACACCTGGGCTGGGCTGCCAAGACCATGGGCATTCACATTGCCTCCCCCGTCTTTGACGGCGCCAGGGAGGAAGACGTATTTGATGCCTTTAAAGAGGCGGGACTGCCGGAGAACGGCAAGACTACCCTGTTTGACGGCCGTACCGGCGAGGCCTTTGACAACACTGTAACCGTGGGCTATGTATATATGCTGAAACTGGCCCATTTGGTAGACGATAAAATCCACGCCCGTTCCACCGGGCCGTACTCCCTGGTTACCCAGCAGCCGCTGGGCGGTAAAGCTCAGTTTGGCGGCCAGCGTTTCGGGGAGATGGAGGTCTGGGCGCTGGAAGCCTACGGCGCCGCCTATACCCTGCAGGAGATTCTTACCGTTAAGTCCGATGACGTGGTGGGCCGGGTAAAAACCTATGAAGCCATTGTCAAAGGCGAAAACATTCCCGAACCCGGCGTGCCCGAATCATTTAAGGTGCTGGTGAAGGAGCTGCAGAGTCTGGGTATGGATGTGAAGGTTGTGGATGAAGAAGTGGGCGAGCTGGAAATCAAAGAAGCCGACGAAGACGGTGAAGTCCGCGATCTGGGTGTTAACATCGAAGGCACCGAAGATGAAGACAAAGACGGCGAAATCCATGTTCTCAAAGAAGAAGTGGTGGATGAAGAGGAGTCTGAAGAGGACGATGACGCTGAGGTGGAGCTCACCGAGGAAGAGTTGGCCAAGATTTCTCTGGCCGGTACCGAGGATGAAGATTTGGACCTGGATGTGGATTTGGAGTTAGAACTGGAAGACGATGATCTGGGCGATGATCTGGAAGATCTGGACCTTGACGATGATGAAGATGACGACCTTTCATACGGCAGGAAAAAGCCGCGCCGCGGCCTTGATGAAGAGTTTGACGATGATGAAGAATAGGTTGAGTTGCAACTGTCTGTTAACCGTGGGTTAAGAGTAGACGAAAGGGAGGAAGTGCCCTTGCTGGATGTTAACAATTTTGATGCTTTAAAAATCGGCCTGGCATCGCCTGAACAAATCCGGGCCTGGTCCCGGGGTGAAGTTAAAAAGCCGGAAACCATCAACTACCGCACACTGAAACCGGAGCGCGAAGGACTTTTCTGCGAAAAGATTTTTGGTCCGCAAAAGGACTGGGAATGTCACTGTGGGAAATACAAGCGTGTCCGCTACAAAGGAATCGTTTGCGATCGCTGTGGTGTGGAAGTTACACGGGCCAAGGTCCGTCGGGAGCGCATGGGCCATATTGAACTGGCCGCCGCCGTTTCCCACATTTGGTATTTCAAAGGAATTCCCAGCCGGATGGGGCTTTTGCTGGACATGTCGCCCAGAGCCCTGGAAAAAGTCCTGTATTTTGCCGCTTATGTGGTAATCGATCCCGGTGATACCGGGCTAGTCAAAAAGCAGCTTTTAACGGAAATGGAATTCCGCGAGTATCGCGAAAAGTATGATCATCTCTTTAGGGCCGGCCGCGGTTTTAAAGCGGAAATGGGTGCTGAAGCGGTGAAAAAGCTCCTGGATGAAATCGACCTGGAGCAGATGGTCAAAGACCTGCGCAGTGAACTGCGTTCCGCCACCGGCCAGAAGAAAATCAGAGCTGTGCGCCGCCTGGAAGTGTCTGAAGCCTTCCGGCTCTCCGGCAACAATCCCATGTGGATGATTCTGGATGTGATTCCCGTCATCCCCCCGGATCTGCGCCCCATGGTGCAGCTGGACGGCGGCCGCTTTGCCACCTCCGACTTAAACGATCTGTATCGTCGTGTAATTAACCGCAATAACCGGCTCAAGCGTCTCTTAGACCTGGGCGCACCGGATATTATCGTCCGCAACGAGAAGCGGATGCTGCAGGAAGCGGTGGATGCCCTGATTGACAACGGCCGCCGCGGCCGTCCGGTAACCGGGCCCGGCAACAGACCGTTAAAGTCCCTTTCCGATATGCTCAAAGGTAAGCAGGGACGGTTCCGTCAGAACCTCTTGGGTAAACGGGTGGACTACTCCGGCCGTTCCGTAATCGTGGTGGGTCCGGAAATGAAACTTTACCAGTGCGGCCTGCCCAAGGAAATGGCTCTGGAGCTGTTTAAGCCCTTTGTCATGAAGCGGTTGGTAAACGACGGCTTTGCCCATAATATTAAAAGTGCCAAGCGCATGGTGGAAAAAGTCCGTCCGGAAGTGTGGGATGTACTGGAAGATGTGATTCGCGACCATCCGGTGCTCCTAAACCGGGCGCCAACCCTGCACCGCCTGGGTATTCAGGCTTTTGAACCGGTGCTGGTTGAGGGCCGGGCCATCAAAATCCACCCGCTGGTCTGTACCGCCTATAACGCCGACTTTGACGGTGACCAGATGGCGGTGCACGTACCGCTCTCCGCGGAAGCACAGGCCGAAGCACGCCTTTTAATGCTTTCGGCACAAAACATTCTTAACCCCAAGGACGGCCGGCCGGTAACCACACCGACACAGGACATGGTTCTGGGAATGTATTACCTTACTGTGGAGCGGGAAGGGGCACAAGGAGAAGGTAAGGTGTTCGCCTCTCCGCTGGAAGCCATTTTGGCCTACCAGTCCGGTTTGGTGGCTCTGCATGCCCGTGTGGCCGTGAATATCAATAACTATCCCAAGCTGTTCATCGGCCGGGAAGAGATGCGCCGCACACCGGGCACCAAACTGTTTATCACCACAGTGGGTAAACTGATCTTTAACAATATATTCCCGGAAGACTTTATCTACATTAACAATCCGGATTTCAACAATCCGGTGGATGATGAAGACTTTATTCTGGAGCGGGGACTAAACATTGCCGAAATCATCGCCAAGCATCCTACCAGCGAAGCGGTGAAAAAGGGGTTCTTAGGCAGCATCATCGGACGCTGTTACCGCCAGTACGGCAATACCCGCACTTCAGAAATTCTTGATGACATTAAAAAGACCGGCTTTACCTACGCAACCCGCGCCGGCATTACCGTGGCGGTGGATGATATTACCGTCCCGGAAGCCAAGCCGCAGATTCTGCAGGGAGCCGAAGGAAAAGTTGAAAAGATTGAAAAGCAGTTCCGCCGCGGTCTGATTACCGATGAAGAACGCTACGACCACGTCATCGAAATCTGGACCAAAGCCAAGGATGATGTAACCAAAGAGCTGATGGGTACCCTTGATCCCTTTAACCCCATCTTTATGATGGCCCACTCCGGTGCCCGTGGTAACATCTCACAGATTACCCAGCTTGCCGGGATGCGCGGTCTGATGGCCGACCCCACCGGCCGCATCATCGACTTACCCATTAAGGCCAATTTCCGTGAAGGTCTCACCGTTTTGGAATACTTTATTTCCACCCACGGTGCCCGGAAAGGTTTGGCGGATACGGCGCTTAAGACCGCCGACTCCGGTTACCTCACCCGCCGACTGGTGGATGTGGCCCAGGATGTCATCGTTCGCGAAATCGACTGCGGTACCCAACAGGGTATTACCGTTTCCGAAATCCGGGACGGCAGCGAGGTAATTGAAGATTTACACGACCGCATCAACGGTCGCTACGCCATGGCCGATCTCTTTGATCCGGAAGAAGGAACGCTCCTGGTGGCCAAAAACGAATTCATCGATGAAGATAAAGCCGATGAAATTCTGGCCAAAGGCATTGAGGAGATTCACATTCGTTCAGTGCTTACCTGTAAAACCCGCCACGGAGTCTGCGTCAGATGCTACGGCCGTAACCTGGCCACCGGACGTATTGTGGATGTGGGTGAGGCGGTGGGCATTATCGCCGCCCAGTCCATTGGGGAGCCGGGAACACAGCTCACCATGCGGACGTTCCATACCGGTGGTGTGGCCGGTGACGACATTACCCAGGGTCTTCCCCGGATTGAGGAACTTTTCGAAGCCAGAAAGCCCAAAGGGTTGGCCGTTATCACCGAAGTGGACGGTTCAGTGGAAATTACCGAGGCGCGCCAGCGCCGGGAAGTTCAGGTCACACCGGAGCACGGTGAGACCAAAACTTACCCCATTCCCTACGGTTCACGCCTGAAGGTTAAAAACGGCGACCATGTGGAGGCGGGTCAGGAGCTCACCGAAGGTTCGGTAAACCCCCACGACCTCCTAAAAGTCAAAGGGCCCCGCGGAGTGCAGGTCTACCTTCTGCAGGAGGTGCAGCGGGTATACCGGCTGCAGGGTGTTGACATTAACGATAAACACATTGAAGTAATGATCCGCCAGATGCTGAAGAAAATCAAGGTGGAAGAAGCGGGAGACACCGACCTCTTGCCCGGCGGCCTGGTTGACAGCTTCATCTTTGATGAAGTAAACGAAGGGGTTGTGGCCAACGGTGGCGAGCCAGCTGAGGCCCGTCCACTGTTGTTGGGTATCACCAAGGCCTCTCTGGCCACCGATTCCTTCCTCTCCGCCGCCTCATTCCAGGAAACCACCCGCGTTCTCACCGAGGCAGCCATCAAAGGCAAGAACGATCCGCTTTTGGGACTCAAAGAAAACGTTATTATCGGCAAACTGGTTCCTGCGGGAACCGGCATGAACCGCTACCGCAACATTCAGATCAAGCCGCTGGTGGAAGTTCCCGGTTGCGATATGGATGACTCCATCTTTGATGATATCCTGGCCGACGATGCAGACTTCACCCAGGAAGAACAACCGGTGGTCCAGGACGAAGAATAATAATTGACAAGCAAAACCGATGGTGGTAAAATATCTAAGTGTGCCTTTTACCCATAATTCTGGGAGGATGCTTATGGATCTGGAAAACCTGAAGCAGGCACGCCAAACGGTGACGGGGACCAAGCAGACGCAAAAAGCCGTGGAATGCGGCAAAGCCCGGCATGTTTTTATCGCCAGGGATGCGGATGAGCGGGTGACCCGGCCCATTGCACAAGCGTGCGGGCAAAAAGACATTCCGGTCACCGTGGTGGAAACCATGGATGAACTGGGCAAGGCCTGCAACATTAAGGTAAGCGCAGCTACCGCTGCCATTTTGCTGGAAGATTAACCTTTGCCTTCGCCCGCCCAACGGCGGGCGGAGGATTTACACTTGCACATTTCAGGAAGGAGGTGGAGTGGGATGCCGACCCTGAACCAATTGGTCCGCCAGGGAAGAGTAGAAATCAAAAAGAAGTCAACGTCCCCCGCTTTGGACAGTTCTCCACAAAAGCGCGGCGTATGTACTCGTGTTTCAACAACCACACCCAAAAAGCCGAACTCAGCACTGCGTAAAATCGCCCGTGTTCGTCTGACAAACGGGATTGAGGTGACAACCTATATTCCCGGTATCGGTCATAATCTCCAGGAGCACTCTGTGGTGCTTGTCCGTGGCGGTCGTGTAAAAGACCTTCCCGGCGTACGTTATCACTTAGTGCGCGGCGCATTGGACACCGCAGGCGTAGAAAACCGCAATCAAGCGCGTTCCAAATACGGCGCTAAGCGCAAAAAGAAGTAAATTTTTAACATTTCACCAATAATCTCGGCTTTAAACTGTGGCTGCTTTGCGAGGCAAGAACCAAGCAAGGCAAGGCCGCAGGGAGCGCGGCGAGTAAGGCGAACAATTGGTTCGTCGCACGAGCCAAGACGACCGAGAACGCAGCATTTGCGCAGGTTATTGCCTCGCAAAAAGGAAGGAGGAGTAGAGTATGCCCCGTAAAGGTCCGGTCCCCAAGAGGGATGTGTTACCTGATCCGATTTATAATTCCAAAATGATCACCAAGTTTGTTAACTCTTTGATGCTGGATGGCAAAAAAGGGGTGGCCCAGTCCATCTTTTATGATGCCATGGAGATTATCCGGGAGAAAACAGGCCAGGATCCCAAGGAAGTTTTTGATAACGCAGTAAAGAACGTTTCCCCTGTCCTGGAAGTTAAAGCACGCCGTGTTGGTGGTGCCAACTATCAGGTGCCTGTGGAAGTTTCTGCCCATCGTCGTAATATCCTTGCTCTTCGTTGGCTAACAAGATACGCCCGGGAGCGTGGAGAGAAGACCATGGCGGAACGATTGGCTGCTGAGCTGATGGATGCGGTAAACAATACCGGTGGTGCCTTCAAGAAGAAAGAAGATACCCATCGTATGGCCGAAGCCAACAAAGCTTTTGCCCATTACCGCTGGTAAGCAGTACGTACACATTTCTTTTGACTAAAATAACTTTTATAATTACATGCTATGAAGGAAAGGAGGGGACCTTAAATGCCAAGAACTACCCCCTTGGAAAAAACAAGAAACATTGGCATCATGGCGCATATTGACGCCGGCAAGACTACAACTACAGAGCGGATTCTGTTTTACACAGGGCGCGTTCACAAGCTGGGTGAGGTGCATGACGGTGCGGCCACCATGGACTGGATGGCCCAGGAGCAGGAACGGGGTATCACCATTACGTCCGCCGCTACCACCGCCATGTGGCAGGATCATACCATTAACATCATTGACACACCCGGACACGTTGATTTTACTGTAGAGGTTGAACGCAGCTTAAGAATTTTGGACGGTGCCGTTGGCGTATTTTGTGCCAAGGGCGGCGTTGAGCCGCAGTCAGAAACGGTTTGGCGCCAGGCCGACAAGTACCGTGTTCCGCGTATGGCCTATGTTAACAAAATGGACATTACAGGCGCAGATTTCTTTTATGTACTGGAATCCATGAAGAATCGTCTGAACGTAAACGCGGTCCCCATCCAGCTCCCCATCGGTGCGGAAGATAATTTCCAGGGAATCATTGACTTGATTCGCATGAAATCCATTATCTACACCGATGACCTGGGAACCCGCAGTGATGAAACGGAGATTCCCGACGACCTGTTGGAATTGGCCCAGGAATACCGGGAAAAGTTGCTGGAAGCCGCTGCAGAATTCGATGAAGAACTGATGATGATGTATCTTGAAGGTGAAGAAATCAGTGAGGACCAGATCAAGGCCGCCCTGCGCAAGGGAACCATTGCTGTGGAAATAGTCCCGGTTCTCTGCGGTTCTTCCTACAAGAATAAAGGTGTTCAGCCCATGTTGGACGCAGTTATTCAGTATATGCCCTCGCCTCATGATGTTCCGCCGGTAAGCGGTGTTGTGCCGGGTACCGAGGAAGAGGTGGTCAGAAAGGCTGATGATGCGGAGCCGTTTGCCGCCCTGGCCTTTAAGATTATGTCCGACCCCTATGTGGGTAAACTGACCTACGCCCGTGTTTATTCCGGTGTGATGGAGAGTGGTTCCTATGTCTACAACTCCTCCAAAGGAAAGCGGGAAAGAATCGGCCGGGTACTGCGCATGCACGCTAACCACCGGGAAGAAATTAAGGATGTTACCGCCGGTGACATTGTGGCCATTGTGGGCCTGAAAAACACCACCACCGGTGACACCCTCTGTGATGAGCAGTCTCAGGTACTTTTGGAGACCATCAGCTTCCCTGAGCCGGTAATTGACGTGGCCATTGAGCCCAAAACCAAAGCCGACCAGGAGAAGATGTCCATCTCTCTGGCAAAGCTTTCGGAGGAAGATCCCACCTTCCGGGCCAGAACCGACGAAGAGACCGGCCAGACCATTATCTCCGGTATGGGTGAGCTGCACCTGGAAATCATCATTGACCGTCTGCTAAGAGAGTTTAAGGTAGGCGCCAACGTAGGTAAGCCCCAGGTTGCCTATAAAGAAACCATCCGCAAGGCCACCAAGGCCGAAGGCAAGTTCGTCCGCCAGTCCGGCGGCCGTGGCCAGTACGGCCACTGTGTCATCGAGCTGGAGCCTCTGGAGCCCGGCGGTGAAGGTTATATCTTTGAGAGCAAAATCGTGGGCGGCGTAATTCCCAAGGAATATATCGCTCCCATCGACAATGGCATTCAGGAAGCCATGAACACCGGTGTGGTTGCCGGTTTCCCGTTAATTGATGTGAAGGTAACCGTTGTGGACGGTTCCTACCACGATGTGGACTCCTCGGAAATGGCCTTTAAAGTAGCCGGTTCCATGGCCTTCAAAAACGGTGTAAACAAAGCAGATCCTGCCATTCTGGAGCCCATGATGAAAGTGGAAGTAACGGTTCCCGAAGAATACATGGGTGATGTGATGGGCGACATTAACAGCCGTCGCGGACGCGTGGAAGGTATGGAGCCCCGCATGGGTTCGCAGGTAATCCGCGCCAAGGTGCCCCTGTCGGAAATGTTTGGTTACGCCACCGATTTGCGTTCCAAAACCCAGGGCCGCGGCACATACTCCATGGAATTCGACAGCTACGAAGAAATGCCGAAAAACATGGCACAAGAGATTATTGAGAAACAACAAGGATAAAACAGTTTCGTTTAAAACAAAGGAGGTTCTCCCAACATGGCAAAGCAAAAGTTTGAAAGAACTAAGCCACACGTAAACGTGGGCACCATCGGCCACGTTGACCACGGTAAAACTACTCTGACCGCTGCAATCACCACTTGTCTTTCCACCGCAGGCGGCGCAACCAAAACTGCTTACGACGAAATCGACAAAGCACCTGAAGAAAAGGAACGTGGTATCACCATTTCCACCGCACACGTGGAATATGAGACCGAAGGCCGTCACTACGCACACGTAGACTGCCCCGGCCACGCCGACTATGTTAAGAACATGATTACCGGTGCCGCCCAGATGGACGGTGCAATCCTGGTGGTATCCGCAGCCGACGGCCCCATGCCCCAGACCCGGGAGCATATCCTGCTGGCCCGTCAGGTTGGCGTTCCCCACATCGTTGTTTTCATGAACAAAGCCGACCAGGTTGACGATCCTGAGCTGATCGAACTGGTGGAAATGGAAGTTCGCGACCTCTTAAACGAGTACGAATTCCCCGGTGACGATGTGCCTGTAGTTGTAGGTTCCGCACTGAAAGCTTTGGAGCACGGCTGCGGTCAGCGCGACTGCCCCGACTGCAAAGTAATCTGGGAGTTGATGGACGCTGTGGACGAGTACGTTCCCACTCCGGAACGTGACATCGACAAGCCCTTCCTGATGCCCATCGAAGACGTGTTCACCATCACCGGTCGTGGTACTGTTGCCACCGGTCGTGTAGAGCGTGGCGCCATCAAAGTGGGCGAAGAAGTGGAAATCGTCGGTTTTGCTGAAAAATCCCGTAAGACCGTTGTAACCGGTGTGGAAATGTTCCGCAAGATCATGGACTTTGCCGAAGCCGGCGACAACATCGGCGCCCTGTTGCGCGGTGTGGACCGTGAAGAAATCGAGCGCGGCCAGGTCCTGGCTAAGCCCGGCAGCATTAACCCCCATACCAAGTTCAACGCCGAGGTTTACGTTCTGAAGAAGGAAGAAGGCGGCCGTCATACCCCGTTCTTCCAGGGTTATCGTCCCCAGTTCTACCTGCGCACCACCGACGTAACCGGTGTTATCACCCTGCCGGAAGGCGTGGAAATGATTATGCCCGGTGACAACGTGCAGATGAAGATCGAACTGATCACCCCCATCGCCATCGAGGAAGGCCTGCGCTTTGCTATCCGCGAAGGCGGCCGCACTGTAGGCGCCGGTGTTGTGGCCAGCATCATCGAGTAAGTCACACACTTTAATATATGCTTTTTCCGGGCTGCTTTAGAAGCTGATTTTAATGCAGCCCGGATGATAACAATGAAGCAAAAGGTTGCGGGCCTTTGTGGCCCGGGAATTTTTGCGGAGTAGTCTGAAAATCAGGCGAATGAAGGAGGGAACAAAATGGCGAAACAAAAAATCCGTATCCGCCTTAAGGCGTTTGATCATCAAATTCTGGATCAGTCTTCCAGCAAAATTGTGGAGACGGCAAAAAGGACCGGTGCTAACGTTTCCGGGCCCATCCCGCTGCCGACGGAAAAGAGCATTTATACCGTTATCCGGGCACCTCATAAGTACAAGGACTCCCGTGAACAGTTTGAAATGCGCACACATAAGCGGCTAATTGATATTCTTGAGCCAACACCCAAGACCATCGACTCGCTGATGAGGCTGGATTTACCGGCTGGTGTGGATATCGAAATCAAACTCTAATCTGGGATAATAGGCATTTAAGGAGGTGCAAGTCGTGCAAAAAGCAATTTTAGGCAAAAAAGTCGGCATGACCCAGGTTTTTACCGAAGAAGGCAAGGTTATCCCCGTAACTGTAATTGAGGCGGGTCCTTGTGTTGTGGTACAGAAGAAAACAAAAGAAGTCGACGGCTACGATGCAGTTCAGTTTGGCTATGGCGCTATCAAAGAAAAACATGTTACCAAGCCCCTGGCTGGACACTTTAAAAAAGCCGAGCAGGAACCTAAAAAATATATCCGCGAAATGCGCCTGGAAGACACCGCTTCTTATGAAGTGGGCCAGGAAGTAAAAGCAGATGTATTTGCCGAAGGTGACTGGGTAGACATCAGCGGTGTTACCCGCGGTAAGGGCTTTGCCGGTGCCATCAAGCGCCACGGTTTCGGACGCGGACCCACAACTCACGGTTCCCATTATCACCGCGGCCCCGGTTCTCTGGGTGCGGTGGATGCAGCCCGTGTTTTCAAGGGACGTAAACTGCCCGGGCGTATGGGCGGCGTAAAAGTAACTGTCCAGAAATTAAAGGTGGTTAAAGTGGACACCGACCGTAACCTGCTTTTGATCCACGGTGCCGTTCCCGGCCCCCGTGGCGGTCTGGTGACACTGAAAAACACCGTTAAGAACGTAAAAGAAGCAAAGTAACAAAGACGTAAGCAGAGGTCGCAAAAAGATGAAGTTTGACAGCTTGGTTAGCTTTCATCCGATATCTGATCTCCGATCTCCGACCTCTGTCTTAGAAGGGAGGATTTGTGATGCCGAAAGTAGCTTTATATAACACAGCGGGCGAACAGCAGGGCGAGATTGAACTTTCCGAGGCAGTTTTTGCCAGCAAAGTAAATGAAGCCGCCATGCACCAGGCTGTGCTTGCTTATCTGGCTAACCAGCGGCTGGGCACAGCAAAGACAAAAGACCGCACCGAAGTCAGAGGCGGCGGCCGCAAGCCCTGGCGCCAGAAAGGCACCGGCCGGGCCCGGCACGGTTCCATCCGCTCACCCATTTGGCGCGGCGGCGGAATTACCTTTGGCCCCGACGGACGACGCAACTATAAGCAGTCTCTGCCCAAGAAAATCAGAAGACTGGCACTTAAGTCAGCTCTGACCAGCAAAGTTAACACCGGTTCACTGATCGTTTTGGATCAGTTGGCCATGGATGCTCCAAAGACCAAGGAAATGGTGCAGGTGCTGAACAATCTCAACACCGGTCGCAAAGTGCTGATCATCACCGATACCCCACAGGAGAACGTGATTAAGTCTGCACGCAACATTCCGGGAGTTAAGACCACCAGCACCAACCAGCTGAACGTCTATGACATCCTGAACACCGACAACCTGGTGATTACACGGGATGCCGTGGTCCAGGTGGAGGAGGTATTCGCCTGATGCGAGACGCCAGAGATATTATCAAAAAGCCACTGATTTCCGAAAAGTCCACCATGATGATGGAAGAAATGAAGTATGCTTTCCAGGTGGACCCCGGTGCAAACAAAGTGGAAATTAAAAAAGCCATTGAGGAACTCTTTAAAGTTAAGGTTAAAGACGTAAACACCATTCGTATGCAAGGTAAGATGAAGCGGATGGGCATGCATACCGGTCGGCGCCCCAACTGGAAAAAAGCTGTAGTTACCCTGGAAGAGGGCAGCAAACCGATCGAAATCTTTGAAGGCCTGTAATCCAGGAAGGAGGGAGAAAACCCATGGCAGTGAAGAAGTTTGTTCCCACCTCTCCGGGACGCCGTTTTATGACCGTAAATACTTTCGAGAAAATCACCACGGATCAGCCTGAAAAATCCTTGCTGGCACCGCTGAAAAAGAAAGCGGGCCGCAATGCAACAGGCCGGATTATGGTCCGGCATCAGGGTGGCGGCCATAAACGTAAGTACCGGATTATCGATTTTAAACGCGACAAAGAGGGCATTCCCGCCAAGGTCGCAACCATTGAGTACGATCCCAACCGTTCTGCAAACATTGCTCTTCTCCACTATGCAGACGGCGAAAAACGCTACATCCTGGCCCCCGTGGGCGTAACCGTAGGGACACCGATCCTCTCCGGTGAAAGCGCCGACATTAAGCCCGGAAACGCCATGCCCTTAAAGGCAATTCCCGTGGGTACTTTGATTCATAACATCGAGCTGAAGGTAGGCAAAGGCGGCCAGTTAGTTCGTTCCGCCGGAGCTGCAGCCCAGCTGATGGCCAAAGAAGGTAAGTATGCCCACGTACGCCTGCCGTCCGGCGAAGTTCGCCTGATTTCCCAGGAGTGCAGAGCCACCATCGGCCAGGTAGGAAACCTTGAACACGAAAACATTACCATTGGTAAAGCGGGCCGTTCCCGCTGGTTGGGTAAGCGTCCCACCGTTCGCGGTGTTGTGATGAACCCCAACGATCACCCCCACGGTGGTGGTGAGGGTAAGGCTCCCATTGGTCGTAAGAGCCCGGTTACCCCTTGGGGTAAACCAACCTTAGGTTATAAAACACGCCAGAAGAACAAAAAGTCCGATCAGTACATTGTAAGGCGTCGGACTAAGTAGATGTTCCGAAAGGAGGTCGCAAAGACTTGTCCAGGTCTCTGAAAAAAGGCCCCTATATTGAAGAGAAGCTGCTGGCCAAAATCCAGCAGATGAATGAGAAGAACGAGAAGAAAGTAATTAAGACATGGTCCCGTCGTTCCACCATTTTTCCGGAAATGGTCGGACACACACTGGCGGTCCATGACGGCAGAAAGCATGTGCCCGTCTATATAACTGAGGATATGGTCGGTCATAAGCTTGGTGAATTTGCCCCAACCCGGACGTATCGTGGCCATGGTGGCCATACCGAACGGTCCACATCGCTTAAATAAGGAGGGATTCCCGTGGAAGCAAAAGCTGTTGCTAAGTATATTAGAATGTCCCCGCGGAAGGCCCGCCTGGTGGTGGACCAGATACGCGGCAGGAACGCCCAGGAAGCAATGGCGATCCTGAAGATGACTCCCAACAAGCCGGCAGAACCCATCTACAAAGTACTGCACTCTGCCGTGGCTAATGCGGAGCATAACTATGAAATGAACAAAGATAATCTCTATGTGGCGCAGGCCTTTGTTGATCAGGGCCCGGTCCTGAAGCGTTTCCGTCCGCGGGCACGCGGCATGGCCAGCCGGATCCGCAAGCCAACCAGCCACATCACAATCGTCCTCAGGGAAAATAAGGAGGGATAAGTCCGTGGGTCAAAAGGTTAGTCCTGTCGGCTTTCGAATTGGCGTTATCCGCGACTGGGAAGCCAAATGGTATGCCGATAAAAACTATACGGATCTCCTGCATGAGGATATGAAGATCCGTAAAGCCATTGTCAAGCACTTGAACAACGCCGGTGTTTCCAAAGTTGAAATTGAGCGTGCTGCCAACCGTATTCGTATTTCTATTCATACAGCCAAGCCCGGTATCGTAATCGGTAAAGGTGGCTCCGGTGTGGAAGAGCTGCGCAAGAAGTTGGAAAAGCTCACCGATAAAAAACAGGTGCACATTAACATTGTGGAGATTAAGAGACCGGAGTTGGATGCTACTCTGGTGGCAGAAAGCATTGCCAACCAGCTAACTAAGCGGATTGCATTCCGCCGTGCCATGAAGCAATCCATTTTCCGTACCATGCGCGCCGGCGCCAAAGGCATCAAAGTGATGATCAGCGGCCGCCTGGGCGGTGCAGAAATTGCCCGTACTGAATCAAATCACGAGGGAACCGTTCCCCTGCAGACCTTACGTGCCGATATCGATTACGGCTTTGTTGAAGCTGATACAACCTATGGTAAAATAGGCGTAAAAGTCTGGATTTATAAAGGGGAGGTCCTTCCGACCAAGCAAAAACAGGAAGGAGGGAACCAGAATGCTGATACCAAAAAGAGTTAAGTACCGCAGGCAGCATCGCGGACGCATGAAAGGTAAGGCTCAGGCCGGTAACACCATCGCTTTCGGTGAATATGGTCTGCAGGCTCTGGAGCCCGCCTGGATTACCAATCAGCAGATTGAGTCCGCCCGTATTGCCATGACCCGTTACATCAAGCGGGGCGGTAAAGTTTGGATTAAGATTTTTCCCGATAAGCCGGTAACGGCAAAGCCCGCTGAAACCCGCATGGGTAGCGGTAAAGGTTCCCCCGAATTTTGGGTGGCCGTAGTTAAGCCGGGTCGGATTCTCTTTGAATTGGCCGGCGTACCGGAAGAAACTGCCCGGGAAGCCATGCGCCTTGCTGCGCACAAACTTCCCATTAAAACGAAGTTCGTTATGCGTGCTGAGACTGGTGGTGAAGGTCATGAAAGCTAATGAGTTGAAGGAATTCAGCGACGTGGAACTGGTGGGCAAACTTGCCGAGTTAAAAGAAGAGCTTTTTAATCTGCGCTTTCAAATGGCCACCGGACAATTGGAAAACCCAATGCGTATCCGGGAAGTCCGCAAGAATATTGCGCGGGTTAAGACCGTTCAACGTGAACGCGAACTGAATGTAAATTAAGCTACAACGCTTTATTGCAAGTGTATCCGAAAGGAGGCAAAGCTCTTGGAGCGAAACAATCGTAAGACTCGTATCGGTCGTGTTGTCAGCGATAAGATGGAAAAGACGGCCGTCGTCTCCGTCGAACGAACCACTCGCCATCCTCTGTATGGAAAAATTGTCCGTACATCCACTAAATATAAAGTGCATGACCCGGAGAATTCCTGCGGAATCGGCGATAAGGTCCGCATTATGGAAACCAGACCTCTTAGCAAAGATAAAAGATGGCGCTTGGTCGAGGTTCTGGAAAGATCACAATTATAGAGGTCAGAAGTCAGAGGTCAGAGCTCGGATGAGAGCATAATAAAACTGCTTTAATTTATAGCAGGAGAGCCCGACATCCGACATCCGGCACCCGACATCTGGTTTAAAGGAGGTTTGACGATGATTCAGCCCCAAACTTACCTGGCTGTAGCCGACAACTCCGGCGCCAAGAAGATTATGTGCATTAAAGTTCTCGGCGGTTCAACCCGGAAGTCCGGCAACATCGGTGACGTAATTGTGGCTTCTGTTAAAGAAGCAACGCCCGGCGGAGTTGTCAAAAAAGGTGAAGTGATTAAAGCTGTCATCGTCCGTACCCGTAAAGGATTGCGGCGAGGCGACGGCTCTTATATCAAATTCGATGAAAACGCTGCCGTTTTGATTAATGAGCAGAAGAACCCGCGCGGTACCCGGATTTTCGGACCGGTGGCCAGGGAACTGCGTGACAAGGATTATATGAAAATTGTATCACTGGCACCGGAAGTGATCTAAGCGCCAAGGAGGTGCATCATCGAAGTGGCTAAGCTCCATGTTAAAAAAGGAGATAAGGTTCTGGTCCTGTCCGGCAAGGACAAGGGCAAAGAAGGTAAAGTCATTAGCGCTCTGCCTGCAGAGGGCAAAGTGATTGTCGAAGGCGTAAATATTGTCAAGAAGCACACTCGTGCACAGCAGCGTGTGCAGGCCGGCATCCATGAACAGGAAGCGCCAATTTACAGCGATAAAGTCATGGTGGTTTGCCCCAGCTGCAAAAAAGCCTCGCGGATTAAGAAGAACGTCGCAGCAGACGGCTCCCGCAACCGGGCTTGCAGGAAGTGCGGCGAATCCCTCGACAAGTAGCCGGAAAGGAGGTAACAGTGTTATGGCTCGCTTAAAAGATAAATATCTAAACGAAGTACGGCCAGCTTTAATGGATCGTTTTCAATACAAGAACGTTCTGGAGGCCGCCCGCCTGGATAAGGTTGTTATCAATATGGGTGTGGGTGAAGCCAAGGATAATCCCAAGGCTTTGGACGCAGCCGTAAATGACATGACACTCATCGCAGGCCAGCGCCCCGTTATTACCAAGGCGAGAAAATCGGTGGCCAGCTTTAAAATCCGTGAAGGCATGTCCATTGGTTGCAAGGTGACCCTTCGCGGCCAAAGAATGTATGAATTCCTGGATAAACTGTTAAACGTGGCACTGCCCCGTGTACGTGACTTCCGTGGTGTTTCCCCCAAGTCTTTCGACGGTCGCGGGAATTACTCCCTGGGACTCCGTGAGCAGCTAATCTTCCCGGAAATTAACTATGATCAGGTGGAAAAAGTACGCGGCATGGACATCATTATCGTGACCACCGCAAATACCGATGAAGAAGCACGGGAATTATTGCGGGAGTTAGGCATGCCGTTTAGAACTGCATAACTAAACAATAAAGGAGGGGAAAAAGTGGCCAAGAAATCTATGATTGCCAAGGCAAACAGGACCCCCAAATTTGAAGTGCAAGGCTATAACCGTTGCAAATTGTGCGGCCGTCCCCGCGCGTACCTGCGCAAATTCGGTATGTGTCGCCTTTGTTTCCGTAAGCTTGCCCATGAAGGGAAAATCCCCGGCGTGAAAAAAGCCAGCTGGTAAACGGGGATTGGAGAGAAAGGAGGTTCGATTGCAATGACCATGACGGACCCAATTGCCGATATGCTAACTAGAATTCGCAATGCAAATATGGTGCAGCATGATACGGTAACCATTCCCGGTTCCAAAATCAAGGTTGCCATTGCCGAAATTCTTAAGCAAGAAGGTTTTATTAAAGATTATGAATTCAAAAAAGATGATAAGCAGGGAACCATTAAGGTTTACCTCAAATACGGATCTAACCGCGAAAAGGTCATTTCCGGTTTAAAGAGAATCAGCAAGCCGGGGCTGCGTGTCTACGCACAGAAAGACGAACTGCCCAAAGTACTGGGTGGTCTCGGCGTCGCCGTCATTTCCACCTCACAGGGGATTATGACCGACAAGACCGCACGTAAAAACGGCGTCGGCGGCGAAGTTCTCTGCTACATCTGGTAAGGGAGGGAAAGACATGAGCCGCACCGGTCGTAAACCGATTCAACTGCCTGAGGGCGTTGAATTCAGTAAAAAAGATAACGTGGTGACTGTTAAAGGGCCGCTGGGACAACTGCAGCGAGAAGTGCCCGGCATAGTCAACATTGATGTGGAAGATAACCAGATTATTGTTAGCCGCAACTCAGACAGCAAAGTAGAGCGCTCCATGCATGGTCTGACACGGACTCTGGTGGCCAACATGGTGGAGGGAGTTACCCAAGGTTTCTCCAAAACACTGGAATTGGTGGGCGTTGGATACCGTGCCAACAAGCAAGGCGACACTTTGGTACTCTCTGTAGGGTACTCCCACCCTGTTAACGTTACACCGCCCGCTGGCGTCCAGATTGAAGTCCCCGCTCCCACAAAGATTATTGTGAAGGGGATTGACAAGGAAGCCGTCGGCAGCCTTGCCGCCAACATTCGTGCTTACCGTGAGCCCGAACCTTATAAGGGTAAAGGGATCAAGTACGAAAACGAGCGCATTCGCCGCAAAGTGGGTAAAACTGGTAAGTAATTTTGCAGGAAAGGGAGGGATAAGGTATGATTACCCGTCAGGATAAAAACGTTGCCCGGAAGCGCAGACATTTCCGAGTCCGTAAGAAAATTTTCGGAACCCCTGCTATTCCGCGTCTCAACGTGTTTCGTTCTCAGAAACACATTTACGCACAACTGATTGACGATGAAGGCGGCATCACGCTTCTTTCCGCCTCCAGCCTTGATCCGTCCGTCCGGGAAGGAAAAAGCACCGGTGCCACCAAAGAAGCCGCCCGTCAGGTAGGCGCTCTGGTAGCCAAGAAGGCACAGGAAAAAGGCATCAAAGAAGTTGTGTTTGACAGAGGCGGCTATCTTTATCACGGACGTGTTAAAGAGCTGGCCGAAGGAGCCCGCGAAGCAGGGCTGGAGTTTTAGCGTAAAGGAGGGAAAATAACGCGTGGATAAATTTGATCCCAACAAGGTGGAATTGACTGAGAAAGTCGTGAAGATAAACCGGGTTGCCAAAGTTGTTAAAGGCGGCCGTCGCTTTAGCTTCTCTGCCCTGGTTGCCGTAGGTGACGGTAACGGCCATGTCGGAACAGGCATGGGTAAAGCAGGTGAAGTTCCCGAAGCGATTCGTAAAGCCATCGAAGATGCGAAAAAGAATATGATCGAAGTCCCACTTGTGGGTACCACCATTCCCCATACGGTGACAGGTGTCTACGGAGCAGGCCGCGTACTGTTAAAACCGGCTTCCGAAGGTACCGGTGTTATCGCAGGCGGACCGGTTCGCGCAGTATTGGAATTAGCCGGTGTGCGCGACATCCTCACCAAATCACTCGGTTCTGCCAATGCCATTAACGTGGTCAACGCTACCATGGAAGGCCTCACCAGCCTGAAAAGAGCTGAAGAGGTAGCAAAGCTGCGGGGCAAAACGGTGGAAGAGTTACTAGGGTAGGAGGAACAAATATGGCTAAACAGGTACGAATTACGTTGATCAACAGCCCCATTGGGCGCCCTGAAGACCAGAAAGCAACGGTAAAGGCTTTAGGCTTGAAAAAGCTGAACCAGGTCGTTGAACATGGCGATACACCTCAAATTAGGGGTATGATTAACAAGGTTTCCCACCTCGTCAAAGTAGAAGAAGCCTAAGGAGGTGTAGTGATATGCGATTGCATGAACTCAAGAGCCCAAAAGGGGCGCGGAAAGCCAAGAAACGGCTGGGCCGCGGCATCGGTAGCGGGCTGGGTAAAACTTCCGCCCGTGGCCAGGACGGCCAGAACTCTCGTTCCGGCGGCGGTGTACGTCCCGGCTTCGAAGGCGGCCAGATGCCACTGCAGCGTGCTTTGCCCAAGCGGGGCTTTACCAGTATCTTCAAGAAAAACTATAACGAAATCAATGTTTCCCGTCTCAACATCTTTGCCGACGGAGCAGAAGTTACTCCTGAACTCTTGAAACAGGAAGGCCTGATTAAATCCCTGAAAGACGGGGTACGGATTTTAGGTAACGGTGAACTGGAACGTTCTCTTACTGTGAAAGCCCAAGGTTTTTCCAAAACTGCTGCGGACAAGATTCAGGCAGCCGGCGGCAAAGTTGAGGTGATCTAAATGCTTGAGACAATGCGCAGTGCCTGGAAAATCAAAGAGCTGCGGCAGCGAATTATCTTCGTTCTGTTAATGCTGGTGGTTTACCGACTCGGCGCGCACATCCCGGTTCCCGGTGTGGATCCCACATTGATTGCAGATATGTTCCAGGGGGATAACCTGTTCGGTCTGTTCAATGTGTTTGCCGGGGGTGCTTTGGAGCAGTTTACGGTATTTGCCATGGGCATCATGCCCTACATTAACGCCTCAATCATAATGCAGCTTTTGACCGTGGTTATCCCTAAGCTGGAGCAGCTGGCCAAGGAAGGTCCGGAAGGCCAGAAGGTTATGCAACAGTATGTCCGCTTCGGCACCATCGGTCTGGCATTTATCCAGGCAACCGGTATGACTGTAGGAATTTTCCGCGGTGCGGTGGTGGATCCCAACTGGTTTACCTACCTCACCATTATTATCACCTTAACTGCAGGAACCGCATTTCTGATGTGGCTGGGTGAGCTGATTAATGAACGGGGAATCGGCAATGGTATCTCCATTATCATTTTTGCCGGTATCGTTTCTCAGTTTGGCCCCGGCCTTACTGAGTTAGTTACATTCCTGCAAATCGGGGAGATAAACATCTTTACGGTGATTGCCACCATCCTGATTATTCTGGCTCTGATTGTGGGCATCATCGCCCTGGAAGAAGGCCAGCGCCGCATCCCGGTGCAGTATGCCAAGCGGGTTGTGGGCCGTAAAATGTACGGTGGCCAGTCCACCCATATCCCCATGAAAGTCAACCAGTCCGGTGTTATTCCCGTGATTTTTGCCTCAGCTCTGCTGATGTTTCCCGCTACGGTGGCCCAGTTTATCGATACCCCGTTCTTTAGGGGCGTTGCCGCAGCGTTTGCACCGGGTGCGTGGTTGCATACCATTTTGTACGTTCTGTTGATTCTTTTCTTCGCCTACTTTTACACGGCGATTCAGTTTGACCCCATGAAGATTTCCAACGACATGAAGAAAAACGGCGGCTTTATACCGGGGTTACGTCCCGGTCGCCCCACGGCCGAATTTTTGGCCCGTGTTTCCACCCGCCTGACTCTGGCCGGTGCCATCGCTTTGGCGTTTATTGCCACCGTCCCCGTCATCCTGCAAATCGTCTTTAACATCAACGTTATCTTTGGCGGTGTAGGCATGATCATCGTGGTGGGTGTGGTCCTGGAGACAATGAAACAAATCGAAAGTCAGATGATGATGAGAAATTATCAAGGCTTTATGAAATAACGGAGGTCGGCATGATCACCATTAAGTCAGAACGGGAGCTGGAGCTAATGCGCCGCGCAGGCCGCGTGGTGGCAGAAGTACTGCGGGAGATGGAAAAGGCTGTTCGCCCCGGGATTACCACTCTTGAGCTGGACAGAATCGCCGAGCGCCATATTCGTAGAGCCAACTGCACCCCTGCTTTCAAAGGCTACCACGGATTCCCCGCCTCCATTTGTGCCTCGGTCAACGAGGAAGTGGTGCACGGAATCCCCAGCCTGCGCAGGCTAAAAGACGGTGACATCATCAGCATCGATGTGGGCACTGTTTATCAGGGCTATTACGGTGACGCTGCCGCCACATTTCCAGTGGGAGATGTGGCCCCGGAAGCACTTGACCTGATTCGGGTCACCAAGGAGTCGCTTCGTCTGGGCATAGCTCAGGCCGTGGAAGGGAACCACCTCACGGACATTTCCCACGCTGTGCAAACGTATGTGGAGGAAAACGGCTTTGCCGTTGTTCGCAATTACGTGGGACACGGCATCGGTAACCAGATGCATGAAGAGCCCCAGGTCCCCAATTTCGGTAAGCCGGGTCGTGGCCCGCGGCTGCAGGCCGGTATGGCCTTGGCCATCGAGCCCATGGTAAATACCGGAACCTGGCAGGTGGAAACACTGCAGGATAACTGGACGGTTGTCACCCTGGACCGTAAATGGTCCGCCCATTTTGAGCATACGGTGGCCATCGGTAAAGTTCCGGAAATCCTTACCGCTCTGGGAGACTCTTAAATGTTTACCGGGAGAATCCTGACAAGTAATTGGGGAGGTTGGAAGAATGGCTCAACCCCTTAAACTGGGAACACTGGTCCATTCGCTTGCAGGCCGTGATGCCGGGGAACATTACCTGGTAGTCGGCATCCTGGAACCCAATCATGTCCTGGTTGCCAATGGTTTAAATCGACCCCTGAAAAGCCCGAAGAAGAAAAATCTCCGTCATCTGCAGGCACGCCAACAAAGCCCGGATGTATTGGCTAAGAAAATACAGCGGCGCAAGGCGCGCGATGAGGAGATTGCCGGGGCGATTCGTGAAATGACTGGAAACAGCCATTTTCGGGGAGAAAGGGAGGGAAATGAACCTGATGTCAAAGAAGAAAGATGTCATTGAGGTGGAAGGTACGGTCATCGAACCTCTGCCGAACGCAATGTTTCGTGTGGAGCTAAAAAACGGACATAAGGTACTGGCCCATGTTTCGGGAAAAATTCGCATGCACTTTATCCGAATCCTCCCAGGGGACAGGGTTTTGGTGGAATTATCTCCGTACGACCTAACACGTGGGCGGATAACCTACCGATATAAGTAGACGCCAAGAAGGAGGTTTTGGGATGAAAGTCAGACCATCTGTGAAACCGATTTGCGAAAAATGCAAAATCATCAAGCGTAAAGGCAAAGTCATGGTGATCTGCGAGAACCCGAAGCATAAGCAAAAACAGGGTTAACTTTGCATAAAAGGCTAAATTTTGGAAATAATATCTGTTTGTGAAAAGAAAGCGAGGTGCACATCCTATGGCAAGGATTGCCGGAGTCGATCTGCCGCGCGAAAAGCGCGTGGAAATTGCGCTTACCTATATTTATGGGATCGGCCGCAAGACGTCACAAGACATCCTGTCACAGTCCGCCGTGAATATGGACACCCGTGTCCGTGACTTAACGGAGGATGAAGTTAACAGGCTGCGCGAATATATTGACAAGAATTACAAGGTGGAAGGCGACCTGCGCCGTGAAGTGGCCATGAACATCAAGCGTTTGATGGAGATTGGCAGCTACCGCGGCATTCGCCACCGCAGAGGATTGCCGGTGCGTGGGCAGACTACCAAGAATAATGCCCGCACCCGTAAAGGCCCGAAGCGCACCGTTGGTGTAAGGCGCAAAAAGTAAGCTAAGTTAGGGGGGAAATTCCTTGGTAGCACGCAAAAAAGCAGCACGCCCCAGAAGGCGTGAGCGTAAGAATATTCAACATGGTGTGGCCCATATCTTCTCCACATTCAATAATACTCACATCACCATTTCTGATTTGCAGGGCAACACCATTTCCTGGGCCAGTGCCGGCGCCGTCGGTTTCAAAGGCTCCAGGAAGTCCACACCGTTTGCGGCTCAGATGGCAGCGGATAATGCCGCCAAAGCCGCTATGGAACATGGTTTGAAAGAAGTAGAAGTTTTCGTTAAAGGTCCCGGTTCCGGCCGTGAAGCAGCGATTCGTTCCCTGCAGGCCGCCGGTCTGGAAGTTAACCTGATTAAAGATGTTACACCTATCCCGCATAATGGCTGCCGTCCACCAAAACGGCGCAGAGTTTAACCTAAGGAGGTGCAGTTTTTTGGCACGTTACACAGGATCAGTCTGTAGGCAGTGCCGCCGTGAAGGCTTAAAGCTTTATTTAAAAGGCGAGCGCTGCTATACCGAAAAATGTGCTGTGGATCGCAGAGCGTATGCCCCTGGCCAGCACGGCCAGCGTCGTCGCGGCAAAGTATCTGAATACGGCCTACAGCTCCGTGAAAAACAGAAGGCCCGCCGTACCTACGGTGTGCTGGAAAGTCAGTTCCACAAATATTTCAAAGAGGCAGATCGCCGCAAAGGCATCACCGGTGAGAACCTGCTGCAAATTCTGGAGTCCCGCCTGGACAATGTGGTTTACCGCATGGGCTTTGCCCTTTCCCGTCCGGAGGCCCGCCAGCTTGTGAAGCATGGTCACTTTACCGTAAACGGCCGCAAGGTAGACATTCCGTCTTACCAGGTTCGTCCCGACGATGTGGTGGCTGTCCGGGAAGCAAGCCGTGACAAGGGTCGCTTTAAGGACCTGGCCGAGTTAATGCGGACTCAGGGCACCATGGAATGGGTAAATGTGGATCGGGAAAATCTTGCCGGCAAAGTATTACGCCTGCCGACCCGCGAAGAAATCGATATCCCCATTGCTGAGCACCTCATCGTCGAGCTTTATTCCCGTTAATCCCTGAGGAAAAACGAAGTACCCTCGCGTTTGGTAATGGAATCGAGAAGGAGGGTTTAGAACCTTGATTGAAATCGAGAAGCCCAGAATTGAGCGTGTCGACAGCAATGAAGACAATACTCATGGTACGTTTGTAATTGAGCCTCTGGAGCGTGGCTACGGCATAACTCTCGGCAATGCATTACGCCGGATTTTGCTGTCTTCACTGCCCGGAGCCGCTGTAACCAATGTGAAAATTGAAAATGTGCTCCATGAGTTTTCCACCATCCCCGGCGTTCTGGAAGATACCACTGAAATTATCCTAAACCTGAAGCAACTGGCGATGAAAATTCACAGTGACGAGCCGCAGACCCTGGTGGTTGTGGCTGCAGGCCAGGGCGTGGTAACCGCAGGCGATATCAAGCTTCCCGCCGATGTGGAAGTCCTGAATCCGGATATGCACATCGCCACGCTGGAAGAAGGCGGACGGCTCTATATGGAGCTCACCGCCGTCAACGGCCGCGGTTATGTTCCCGCAGAACGTAACAAGGAACCGGGCCAGCCCATCGGTGTCATTGCTGTGGATTCACTCTTTGCGCCTATCCAGCGAGTAAACTATAAGGTGGAAAACACCCGCGTAGGGCAGCATACCGACTATGATAAGCTGACCATGGATGTCTGGACCGACGGCAGCATCCGTCCCGACGAAGCCATCAGCCTGGGAGCCAAAATCCTTTCCAAGCATCTGGGCCTCTTTGTTAACCTTACAGAAAAGGTTGATGAAGTGGAAATCCTGGATGAGAAGGACGAGGACGACAAGACCAAGGTAATGGAAATGACCATTGAAGAACTGGATTTGTCTGTTCGCTCTTACAACTGCCTGAAGCGGGCAGGAATCAATACCGTGCAGGAATTGGTGAACAAGAGTGAGGACGAAATGATGAAAGTTCGCAACCTTGGTAAGAAATCTCTCGAGGAAGTTCAGCATAAGCTGGAAGAATTACAACTGAACCTGCGCGACAACGAGTAAAGGAGGGAGAAGCCATGGTTTTACGCAAATTCGGCCGTCGCAGCGACCATCGCCGCGCCATGCTGCGCAACCTGGTCACATCCATGATTCTCGCCGAAAAAATTGAAACCACGGAAGCCAAAGCCAAACAAATCCGTAGCATTACCGAAAAGATGATTACTCTCGGCAAGCGCGGCGACCTGCATGCAAAGCGTCAGGCAATGAGCTACATGCTGGATGAAACAGCAGTAAAGAAGCTCTTTGATGAAATCGCCCCGCGTTATGAAGAGCGTCAGGGCGGGTACACCCGCATCCTGAAGCTTGGACCCCGCCGTGGTGATGCAGCGCCGATGGCTATCCTGGAATTGGTATAAGAAATAAACAAAGATCAGAAGAAAATCGACATTAAATCGTCGATTTTCTTTGTACTTAAACCTTTTTCGGCATCTGCGGTAAGTGGGGAGTTGAGTCGATGGAAATTATCCGCACAACAAATTTGGGGTATTGCTATGAAAATGATGAAAACGGAGACGCGTGGGCTCTTCGCGGCGTAGACCTCAGCATACAAGAAGGTGAGTTTGTGATGATTCTGGGCCCCAACGGCTCAGGAAAATCTACTCTGGCCAAACACTTTAACGCCCTGCTGTTACCCTCCGAAGGAGAGGTGCAGGTAATGGGCCAATCCACCGCCAACGCAGCTGATCACTGGCAGATTCGCCAACGTGCCGGCATGGTTTTTCAGAACCCGGATAATCAGATAGTAGCCACCACCGTGGAAGAAGATGTGGCCTTTGGCCCGGAAAACCTGGGAATACCCTCGGCGGAGATTCGCGGTCGGGTGGATGAAGCGCTACAGGCGGTGGGCATGACCGCCTTTTCCCGCCATGCACCGCATCTGCTCTCCGGCGGACAGAAACAGCGGGTGGCCATTGCCGGTGTTATTGCCATGCGTCCCCGCTGCCTGATACTGGATGAACCCACCGCCATGCTGGACCCCCGCGGCCGGCGGGAAGTACTGGAAACTGTACAACGGTTAAACAAAGAGGAAGGCATTACCGTTATCTATATCACACACTTTATGGAAGAAGCTGTGGCTGCAGACCGGGTGGTAATTATGGAGCAAGGCAGCATTGTCTTAGATGCCAAACCGCGCGAAATCTTCCAACAAACGGATAAACTGCGCGCCATTGGCCTGGATGTACCGCCGGTGGCGGAATTGGTGCAGGATTTGCAGCAGGCCGGAATTGATATTCCCTCGGATGTGATGACGGTGGATGAACTGGTGGAGAGGTTATGCTCTTAAAACTGGAAAATGTCAATTACACCTATATGCCCGGCACCCCGTTTGAAACGGCGGCCCTAAAAAATGCTAACCTGGAAGTGGAGCAGGGCGAATATCTGGCTGTAATCGGTGAGACCGGCTCCGGTAAGTCTACCCTGGTCCAGCACCTAAACGGGCTTTTGCGCCCCACCACGGGCCGCGTACTGCTGGAGGGCAGGGATGTGACGGAAAAAGGCGAACTGGCCGCTCTGCGGCGCAGGGTAGGGCTTTTGTTTCAGTTTCCCGAACATCAGCTCTTTGAAGAGACGGTCTATGCCGATGTGGCCTTTGGCCCCAAAAACCTGGGCCTGACAGAAGAAGAGGTAAAAGAGCGGGTGGAGAAAGCACTGACTCTGGTGGGCCTTGACTCCCGGGAGATTGCCCGGCGTTCACCCTTTTCCCTCTCCGGCGGTCAGATGCGCCGGGTGGCCATGGCCGGCGTCTTAGCCATGGAACCGGATGTCATTATCCTGGATGAACCGGCAGCAGGATTGGATCCCCGCGGCAAAGGGGAGATCTTTGACCAGGTTGATAAGCTCCACACCCAGCACGGCCTCACCGTTGTGCTGGTGTCACACAGCATGGAGGATGTGGCCAGCCGGGCAGGCCGCCTGGTGGTTCTGGCCGACGGCGAAATTAAAACCTCCGGCACTCCGGCGGAAGTTTTTGCCGATGCTCTTACCCTGGAGAATATGGGGCTGGCTCTGCCGCAGATGGCCATCCTGATGCACAGGCTGCGCCAGGCGGGCAAAGATGTGCCCACCGATATCTTTACCGTCCCCGCAGCCAAAGAAGCCATCCTGGCCATGCTGGGAGGAAACAGAAAATGAGTATGTTCAAAAGTATCACCATCGGTCAGTTTATCCCCGGCAATTCAGTTTTGCACCGTCTTGATCCCCGAGCCAAGTTTATTGCTCTTATCATCTTTATCGTCAGCATATTTGCGGTACAGAGCTTTCTGGGCTATCTGGCCCTGGCAGGAATCCTTTTTGCCCTGCTCTTAACTTCAGAGCTGCCGCTGCCCTACTTCTTTCGCGGCCTGCGGCCGGTGTATTTCATCACCCTTTTTACCCTGTTGGTCCACTTTTTCATGACCCGGGGCGGGGAAGTGCTTTTGCAGATCGGACCCCTATCCATAGAATCTCAAGGCGTATATCTGGGCTTCTTCATGGTTTTTCGCATTATCTTTCTGGTGGTATCCACATCACTTCTGACCCTTACCACCTCACCCATTGCTTTAACAGACGGGCTGGAATACCTGATGAAACCCTTAACTAAAATCGGTGTGCCGTCCCATGAAATTGCCATGATGATGACCATTGCGTTGCGCTTTATCCCCACCCTGATGGAAGAAAGCGAAAAGATTATGAAAGCGCAGATGGCCCGCGGTGCTGACTTTACCAGCGGCAGTGTTTTTAAACGGGCCAAGAACCTGGTGCCGCTTTTGGTGCCCCTCTTTGTCTCCGCTTTTCGCCGGGCCGACGATTTGGCGGTGGCCATGGAAGCGCGCTGCTACCGCGGCGGTGAAGGGCGCACGCGCCTGCGGGAGTTGGTGGCGGCGCCACGGGACTACGCCGCCATTGCTACAAGCACGGTAATTCTTGTGGGACTGATTTTGCTTGGAATCTAAGTGTGCAAAGGGGGGTACTCTTTTGCCAAATATTAAACTGACCCTGGGATACGACGGCACCGGCTATCACGGTTTTCAGCTGCAAAAAAACGCCGTCACCGTTCAGCAAAAACTGGAAGAAGCCATTGAAAAGGTAATGGGTCAAAAAGTGCGCATCACCGCCTCCGGCCGCACCGACACCGGCGTTCATGCCACAGGACAGGTGATTAACTTCTTTGCCCAAACCGGGATTCCGCCCCAAAGAATTCCCCATGCCTTAAATGCGGTGCTGCCCCGAGACATTGTTATCTATGCAGCAGAAATTGTTTCCGACTCTTTTCATGCCCGCTTTGATGCGGTGGGCAAAACATACACCTACACCATCGATAACGGAGCACACCCGCAGGTCCTTTCGCGCCATCATGCTTATCATGTCCGCTTTCCTTTGGATGCTAACCTGATGAAACAGGCGGCGGCCACGCTGCAGGGCAAACATGATTTTACTTCCTTTATGGCCAGCGGCAGTTCGGTAAAAACCACGGTCCGTAATCTGTACCGCCTGGATGTGGAAATTAATTGGCCCTACATTACCATCACCGCAGCCGCCGACGGGTTTCTCTATAACATGGTGCGCATTATTGCCGGCACGTTGATAGAAGTGGGCCGCGGCAAACGTGACCACAATCTGGGCCCGGTAATTGACGCCAAAAACCGCCATCGGGCCGGCTGGACCGTCCCGGCGCATGGCCTGGTGCTGCGTGAGGTAGAATACAACAAGAAATAACGGTTGTCTACTAGTTTTGCTTGACAGTGACCGACAGTTTGTTATAAAATATCTTTGTGTCAAATCGTCGTTTCCTGCCCCGTTAACGGCGCTTTGCCCAGAGCTTTTTGAGCAAGGAGGGAAAACATGCGTACCACTTATATGCCCAAAGCCGGCGAAATCGAACGCAAATGGTATATCGTTGACGCAGCCGGTAAGCCGTTGGGTAGACTGGCTACTGAAGTTGCCCGCATTTTACGCGGCAAACATAAACCCATTTACACACCCAGCGTTGATACCGGTGATCACGTCATCGTCATTAACGCTTCTGATGTTGTACTGACCGGTAAGAAAGCCGAACAGAAATTTCATTACCGTCACTCCGGTTATGCCGGTGGGATTAAAAAGGTTTCTTACGGCACACTGCTGGCCACCAAGCCCGATCGGGCTGTAATGCTGGCGGTAAAAGGAATGCTCCCCCATAATCGCTTGGGCCGGGCAATGCTGAAAAAGGTCCGTATCTACGGTGGAAGCGAGCATCCGCACGAAGCCCAGCAACCCGAAGTATGGGAATTTTAGGGTAGAAGGGAGGAAACTTGAGTGGCACAAGCCCAATATTACGGTACCGGCCGCAGAAAGAACGCTGTAGCCCGCGTTCGTCTGGTTCCCGGTAACGGACAAATTACTATTAACGACAGAGACATTGACACCTATTTCGGTCTGGAGACGCTGAAGCTGATCGTTCGTCAGCCGCTGAAACTGACAGAAACCGGTGAAAAATTCAACGTAATTGCAAGAGTAGAGGGCGGCGGCACCACCGGCCAGGCCGGTGCAATCCGTCACGGTATCGCCCGTGCTCTCTTAAAGACCGAAGGAGGTTACCGTCCCGCTTTGAAAAGCGCCGGTTTCCTGACCCGTGACCCGCGTATGACGGAACGGAAGAAGTACGGTCTGAAGAAAGCAAGACGCGCACCCCAGTTCTCCAAGAGATAATAGGGTGTTTGATAAATTTTCTAAAACAAAAATCACCAGTTCTGTGCAAGCATGGACTGGTGTTTTTGTATTCACTGCGGAGGAACTCTATGAGTACACAACAGCTGACAGCGGGAGCAAAAAAAGCCATACCCATCGTGCTGGGCTATTTACCTTTAGGCTTTGCCTACGGAGCGCTGGCCAGCCTGGCCGGCATCAGCCTGCCCTTCATCGTTATGATGTCGGTGGTGGTCTTTGCCGGCAGCGCCCAGTTTATCTCGGTGAGCATGCTGGCCGCCGGCGCCGGCGCCGCCTCCATTGTGGCCACCGTGTTTTTGGTGAACCTGCGCCATCTTTTAATGAGCGCCTCCATCTCCACCTACCTGCAGAAATTTCCCCGGAAATCTCTGCCCTTGCTCTCCTTTTGGCTCACCGACGAAAGCTATGCGGTGGGCTGCTGTGAACTAAATGAAGGGGAAAAAAGCCACCTTTATATGCTGGGCCTCTTTGGCACAGCGTACGCCGGCTGGGTCAGCGGCAGCGCCTTAGGCGGAATATTTGGCGGTTTCTTCACCAGCACCAACGCAGTTTTGACCATGGAATATGCCCTTTATGCCATGTTTATCTTCTTACTAGTCATACAGCTTACCGAGAAGAAACTGCTAATGGCCGCGTTAGTCTCCGGTGCCCTTTCGCTCTTATTTTACCTCTATATTCCCGGCACCTGGTACATCATGCTGGCCACAATGACAACGGCAACGTTAGGGGTGATGGTGGAAAAATGGAAAGGATAATGCTGATTATCTTAGGGATGGCGGTGGTAACCTACCTGCCCCGCTTCTTACCCATGTATGTGCTGACCCGCCTGGAAATCCCGCAAATCGTCATCGACTGGCTGCGCTACATCCCGGTGGCGGTCCTGGCCGCCCTCATCGTCCCCGGCATCCTCACCGCCGACCGCCAAATCCACCTCACCCTAAACAACGCCTACCTCCTGGCCAGCATCCCCGCCTTCCTTGTAGCCTGGCGCTCCAAAAACATGATGTTCACCGTCACCATCGGCATGGCCGTAGTCCTCATCCTCCAACACCTCTAAGCACCCCCACTTCCCTGGGGGTCAGGTTTAATGTTATTAATCATTTTAAGACAAAGAGGACCCTCTGCGAGGACAGGCAGGTGATTTTGTCTCACGTGGACAGAGGGACAGGTTTATTTGTCCACTTTTCTCCATGCGACACGGTGCCTTCCTCAGGATATCTGCTTTAATAGTGCCGCCATTAATAAATTCTTAGAAATGCCGAAAATAATACTGCCCTCCAGCTGTACCGCATATATCTTTATAAAGGGATATACAGGCTATAAGGAGGGCTTTTTATGATGTCCTATGGCATGTGGTTTGGAGCAATACTTATGAATTTGTTTGGTCTGGTAGTACTGGTATTTGTGGTTTACCTGCTGGTGAGAGCACTGGACCGAAATAGCACAAAGCAACGCACGGAAAATAAACTGACGGAAAAATCTCTGCAAATCCTGGATGAGCGCTACAGCAAAGGTGAAATTGACGATGAGGAGTACCTGCGCAAAAAAAAGAATCTGCTGGAATAACCTAAAACACCGCAACTGCGGTGTTTTAGGTTAATTATATACAAAAAATTAATGATGACTTGTCTCCATAGAATCTACATATAACTATGATACAATCGCTGTAACAAGACAAAAGGAGGTTTATCCATGATGTGGTACGGTCACGGGATGTGGTTTGGAGGAATTCTGATGATGCTGTTTTGGATAGTATTGATTGCAGCCATTGTTTATTTTGTGGTTAAAGCGCTGAGTGGTAATGACAAGCGCTCGGATAAATCACTGGAAATATTGGATGAGCGCTACAGTAAAGGTGAAATAGATGATGAAGAATACCTGCGCAGGAAAAAGAATCTGTTAAAGTCAAAATAGAGAAAAAAATTCAACTGTATATTATCCTCCTCAAGGTAAAAAATAAACATACAAAAGTATGAGGAGGGCTGACTTTTGGCTGGAAATACATTCATGGTTGGGAACTTAAAGGTAACAAAGAAAGTAGAACAAGACCAGATTGACGCTTTTGTCCAAACTCTCCCCCCGGATCAAAAAGCGGATGTCAAAGATGTGATCATGGCTTTGCACGAAGAAGGCCTGATTGACATCGAAGAGACCCAACAGTAAAAAGCCCCCACTAACCAAGAGACGCGTAATTGCGCGTCTCTTTTTTTGGGTCAGGCCCGACATCCTTTTGCTCAAAAGCCTTTAAACATTGTAAAATAGTGTGATAACGATTATACTAATAATTGGCAGTAAATAAGGAAGGACAATCCAGTATTTGATTTTGACTATATCAGGAGGCCTAAATGAGGAGGAACTTATGGAAAATGACAGGAAAATAGCAGTTTTAATTGATGCCGATAATGTTTCGGAAAAATACATAAAGTATATTTTTGATGAAATATCTAATCACGGCACACCCACGTATAAGCGAATTTACGGGGATTGGACAAAACCCCAGCTTACGCCCTGGAAAAATGTCTTACTTAACTATTCTATTACCCCCATTCAGCAGTACAGTTACACAACGGGTAAAAATGCCACAGATGCAGCATTAATTATTGATGCCATGGATATTCTCTATTCAGAGAATGTGGACGGGTTTTGTATTGTTTCCAGTGACAGTGATTTCACTAAGCTGGCAGCCCGTTTAAGAGAAGCGGGGATGTATGTGATCGGTATGGGTGAAAAAAAGACACCCACGCCATTTATCGCTGCCTGTGAGAAATTTAAGTACCTGGAAGTTCTGGCTGCAATTCCCGCAGCTTCCGACGAACCTAAAGGAAAAAAGCCGGAAACCCAAAAAGATGGCTTGGCAGATATTGATGATTTAATTGAATCCATAAAAATCATCGTCACAGAAAGCTCCGACGAAGACGGCTGGGCCTTTCTTGGAGAAGTGGGCAAAAAGCTAAACATGCGCTACCCCGATTTTGATACCAGAAACTATGGGCATTCTAAGCTGACTCCGCTTATCTCATCTTTAAAGCAGTTTGAGATCCAGCCCCGCAGAACCAGTAACCCGCATATCACCCATTACTTTATTAAAAATAAAGCATAGCCACAATTTGCCCGGACATTGTCCGGGTTTTTTATTGTTTAGATTTAGTGTGTCGGGTAAATACTACTGGGAAAGAATATTATGACTGGGGTGGTTGAATTTGACTAAAAGCGTTATTATTGGAGCAGTCTTAATTGGGGTGCTTGTTTTGGTTGCTGTTTTCGTCCTGCCCAATGGAGAGGCGGACCCGGAAGTTCCGCCGGAGAATGGAAATGGCGAACAGGTGGCACAGGCCGAATATGTGGGCAGTGACTCCTGTCAGGGCTGTCACAGTGAAGCATATGCCGGTTGGTTGCAGACAGAACACCCTTATATGATTCAGGAAGCAGATGAAATCTGGCCGGAAGCCGCAGCAGCCTTAGAAGAGGCTTTGGCTGATCCTGAGAGTGAGTTTGTGGAAATAGGCCGTGGCCATGGCCGCATTGAATCTTTGGATGAAATCCAGTATGTGGTGGGCCAGCGCTGGAAACAACGTTTTGTGGTGAAAACAGAAGAAGGGTTTGCCTTTCTGCAAAGTCAGTACTATCCGCTGGGAGCAGACGGTCCCGGACTCTATGTATATGGTGCGGGAAGGATTTATGAAGACCGTTGCTTGGCCTGTCATGCCACCGGCTTTGATTTGGAAGCTGCCAACAATTTAGACAGAACCGCTGATGACTACCGTCTGGAATCGGTCACCGCCGAGCTTGGTGTGGGATGTGAAGCTTGCCACGGGCCCGGATCTATTCACGCAGGCAGCCCTGCCGCTGATAACATTCAGAATCCGCGTGACCACAGCACCCAGGCGCAGAATGATTTTTGCGGCTTCTGTCATGCCAGAAACAACGGACATGTGGAGCTAGAAGGCAGGGAAGATCCGGTGGGTTACCAAGTTGGTGGTGATCTGAGGGATGTAACCCGGCCTCTGAGTTTGGCCACCGGTGAAAACGTCTGGCGGATGGTAATCGATGATGAAACGGAAGGGTATTACGACAGGGAAGAAGAAGGCAGTATGCGTTTCTTTGCCGACGGTGCTGCCCGTTCACACCGTATGGCCTATAATGACCTGGAGCAGAATAACGAAAAGTTTGCAGCCATGAGCTGCATCGACTGTCATAACCCGCACAGTGAAAACAGCCTCACGGCCGACAGCTTTGATGAACTGTGTGCCCAATGCCACGACGAGACCTTTGATATTGACGAGATAATGCCCCTAAGGGCCATGAGCAGTAACACTCCTGATATCAGAACCCATACCTTCTTTCCCGGTGGCGTGGGTAATCCCAATGATGACGTTATCCCCATGGCCGTCCCTCCATCTGATATCGACTAGCTGAAAACCACAACCGCCTCCACATGAGGCGGTTGTTCAATTTATACCGGAAGTTATAAAGTACATGCAGCCGTTGCATTAGGGCAATGCATGTTACTTGTAAAAATATATTGTTAAAATTACAAGTATTATTTATAATGTAGCCATGGGAGGTGTTATAGTGAAGGAAAAGCAAAAAAAAGCAACTTTCACTTTACCCGAATCGCTGTTGAATAAACTTCGGATTTATGCGGACGAAGAAAAAATCCCCTCTGCTAACGCAGCTGTCCGTGAAGCAATAGAACAATATATAACTGCGCTTGAGGAAGAGGAGTTTGCCCGGGAGATGGATAAAGCAGCCAATGATCCGGAATTTATCAAAGACATAGAAGAGGCAGAAAAAGATTTTGCCTATGCTGATGCGGAGATGTCCAGGAGAATGCCAAAATGGTAGAGTACCGTTGGAGTATCTTTTGGGCGAACCTTGACCCTGTGGTGGGTTCAGAGCAAGCAGGAATGCGGCCGGTAATAGTAGTTTCTTCGGAGACAGTAAATCAGAGGTTGCCGGTGGTTGCCGTTTTACCCCTCACTTCGCTGCGGTCTTCAGGTAAAGTATATCCCACAGAAGTTTTCCTTGCCAAAGAAGTTACGGGATTGCCCAAAGACTCTGTTGTTATGGCACATCAAATACGCACTATTGCTAAAAATCGCCTGGGAGAACAATGTGGAAAGGTTGCTTCTGCAAAATTGCAGGTAGCAATCAGAGAAGCGCTTGCCAAATTCATCCCCTGAACGTTTACGGCATCTTGCCGTTTTTTCTCTTAAACGCGTGATATGTATCACGGTAATTATCGTTCCCTACACGCTACAATAGACTAGAGTAAGGGGGGAGAATTATGGAGAAAGAAAAAATAGCTGTGCTGCGCTGTGAGATTGTCTCGGAAGTATGTCCGGGAGCGGGCTGCCTAAAAGCACTGAATGCTCGGCGGGTGCATTTTGAAGACACACCCCAGGATGCGGAGTTAATCGGCTTTATTACCTGTGGCGGGTGTTCAGGCCGGCGGGTATCCAGGCTGATAAAGTCACTACTTAAAAGCGGGCTTACCACCGTACATCTCAGTTCCTGTATGCTTTTGGACAAAGACTATCCAAAATGTCCGCACATAGATGGAATCAAAAACACCATCGATAAACTGGGTGTAAAAATCGTAGAGGGTACACATCACTAGGTGGACAGTTAAACCTGTCCCCCCGTCCACAGATAGGTGTGGACCGGGGCCAAATGGACAAGTGAGACAAAAACACCTGCCTGTCCTCGCAGAGGGTCCCCTTTGTCTCAGGTGTGGACAAATAAACCTGTCCCTCTGTCCACGAGGAAAAGCTGCCGGTGCGTTAATGCACCGGCAGCTTTTTTGTTGGGGTTTGCGACGCAAACCCTGTTTATTTTATCATCTGTGGGGTTGTGGTTGTTTGTAGGCCAGCAGGATAATTTCTTCACTGCTGTGGTCCGGTTGGGAGTTAAGAAACTTTTCTGCCTCGCGGATTTTGTTCAGATCTTTGTCCGACAGGCTGGCAAATTGGGCATGGTCTTTGGTATGATGCAAAGTTTAAGCCACCTCCTTAACGTTTATATTTTATTTTTTGTGGAATCCTTTTTGTTATACGGGAATATTAAAGGATTTGTTCCCAAAATGGAGAATCAATGAAAAGTTAGTCCCGTAAGGGATGATTTGGCATATCATAAAAACGGGCCATTTTTTTTAGCATAGTTTCAGACAGGAGGAGCTTCTTATGTGTGGATTTGTAGGGATTTGGAATAAATCGGGCCAACCTGTATCCAGGGATTTGGAGGCCATGACGAGTACTTTTTGCCACCGCGGACCCGACGATGCGGATGTTGCAGAAATTGGCCATGTGGCACTTGGCTTTCGGCGCCTGAAGATTATTGATTTATCGCCGCGGGGCAGGCAGCCCATGTTTAATGAAGATGCTACTCTTGCCATGGTATTTAACGGGGAAATTTATAACTATAAGCCACTGCGCCAGGAGTTAATAGAAAAGGGGCATGATTTCCGCAGTGATGCCGACAGTGAAGTGGTGCTGCATTTATATGAAGAAGAAGGAATGGATTGCGTCAAAAAGCTGCGGGGCATGTTTGCTTTCTGCATCTATGATAAAAAGAAGGATCTGTTTTTTGGCGCCCGGGACCGTTTCGGTATCAAGCCGCTGTTTTATACGGAAACGGACAGCACTTTTGCGCTGGCCTCCGAATCCAAGGCATTCCTCAATCTGCCTGATTTTACTGCCAGAGTAAATGAAGCGGCGCTGCCCCATTACTTAACCTTTCAGTACGTTCCCGAACCGGAAACCATGTTTGCCGGTGTTTATAAGATTCCTCCGGCCCATACCTTTATCTGGCAAAACGGCAAGCTAAGCCTCTCCAGGTACTGGCAGCCCACCTTTAATCCAAAAGAAGATGTGCCCTTTGAAGAGTTTTTGGAAGGCACCAGAGAGATTATGCGGGAATCGGTGAAGCTGCATACCCAGGCCGATGTTCCTTTAGGTGCCTTTCTTTCCGGCGGCATCGACTCCACGGTGATTGTGGGTCTGTTGCGGGAGCTGGGACCGGTCTCCACTTTCAGTGTGGGTTATGAAGATGAAAATTACAGCGAATTAAATGAAGCCCGGGAGTCGGCCACTTACCTGGAAACAGACCACCATGAATACCGCATTCCCCCCGGTGAGTTTTGGAACTACCTGCCCCAGTTGGTCTGGCACTTTGACGATCCGGTGGCAGATCCTGCGGCTATTTCTTTATTCTTTGTGGCGAAGATGGCCAGCAAAAATATTACTGTAACCCTGTCCGGTGAAGGAGCCGATGAAGTGTTTGGCGGCTACGGCATTTATCGCGAATCCCAGGCTTTGCGCCCGCTTTCCGGTTTACCGCGTCCGCTGCTGAAAGCGGCGCATAGCTTAATGCCCGGGTTTTTGCCCGGAAAAAACTATGTGCGCCGCGCGGCAACCCCCATAGAAGAGCGTTATTTCGGCAATGCTTATATCTTTAATGAAGTTGAAAAAGCGCAACTGCTCAAACAGAAGAATTTCCCGCCGGCCACTGTTATTACCGCTCCGTATTATAAAGAAGCAGCGGACTATGATGATGTGCAGAAAATGCAGTATATCGATATCCATACCTGGATGACCGGCGATATTCTGGTAAAGGCCGATAAGATGACCATGGCCAATTCCCTGGAGCTGCGGGTTCCCTATCTGGACCACCATGTCTTCGAATTTGCTTCCACCATTCCCACCAAATACAAGATTAAAGACCAGATGACAAAAATCACCCTGCGTCAGGCCTTTGCCGATTTGGTGCCGCCCTCGGCGGTGAATCGGCCCAAGCGTGGCTTTCCGGTGCCCACCCGGGTCTGGCTGCGCGGCCCGCTGGCCAAAGATGTGGCCAGCCTGCTTTCCGATCCTGCCTTGGGGCAGTATTTTGACCTGGATTACATCAAAAAATTACTCGAAGACCACAAGGCCGGAAGGGCCGATAACAGCCGAAAATTATGGACTCTTGTCATTTTTGCTCTCTGGCGGTTAAAATTCTTAGATTAAATTGTCAATATTAAAATTCTCTTAAATTTTTAAAGGAAAATAGCAATCAATCTCGAAACTAAAAAAAGGCGCTGAATGCGCTTTTTTCTTTTGTGCCATTTGGTACAAACAGTTTGAAAAAATTACGATATTGGACACAGATTTATCACGTTTGCAGTAGGGGCGGGTGGTATAATCTATGGTAGTAAATAGTGCTAACAATCACAAGAATGGCGGTGACGGGTTGCAGACAAGGGTTGAAATCAAAAATCTGAGCAAAGCTTACCACATTCGCAAATTGTTCACAGATGTCACAGTTACAATACCCGACCGTTCCGTTTTTGTGGTGCTGGGCCACAACGGTGCCGGCAAAACCACTTTTTTGCGCATTATGTGCGGACTGATTCCTGCCACATCCGGACAAGTGGACTATATCATAGACGGTCAAGTCCTGACCCCGGCAGAAAAGCGTGCTCAGCTGGGTCTGGTTTCACCGGATCTGCAGCTCTATGATGATCTGACCGCGGTGGAGAACCTGGAGTTTTTCTCCGAAGTACGGGGCTTGCCCTTTACAATTGACAGAGCCCGGGAAATGATGGAGTTTGTGGGGTTAAAAGGACGCGGCCACGATTTTGTGGGCACCTATTCTTCCGGTATGAAGCAGCGCATGAAGTATGCCTACGCTCTTTTGCATGAGCCGCACATTCTGGTTTTAGACGAACCCACTTCCAACCTGGACGAGGTAGGCGTGGCGCTGGTGGACCGCATTATTAAGCGCCAAAAGGAAAAAGGAATAGTTATAATGGCCACCAATGAGCCAGAGGAGGTGTCCTACGGTGATCAGACTCTTTCCCTGGCTTAAGCATGGCATAGCTGTTTTGAAAAAAGATTTGCGGGTGGAGTTTCGCACCCGTTATGCCTATAGCGCTCTGGTGATGTTTGCCGTCACCACCCTGGTGACCGTGAGTTTCTCCGTGGGAGGCTTTCTGGTTGGAGATGACGCCATCAATATTACTGCCGCACTACTCTGGATTATCCTGTTCTTCTCCGCCATGGCCGGCTTGTCCCGCACCTTTGTGCAGGAGGAAGAATCGGGAACGGTGATTGCCCTGAAAATGGCGGCGGAACCGGAACCGGTTTTGCTGGGCAAATATCTGTTTAACGTTTTTTTACTGCTTAGTCTGACGGTGTTAATTCTGCCGCTTTATCTGGTAATGCTAAATATTTCAGTTCCATTGCCTCTTGGCCTTTTGGCCACCGTGTTTCTGGGCAGTGTGGGGCTGGCCGGCGCCAGCACCATTTTGGCCGCCATCGTCTCCAAAGCCGGCGCCAAAGGATCGCTGATGACTGTTTTGGCTTTTCCCATTTTGCTGCCGCTGTTGTTTAGCGCAATTAACGCCACACGGGTGGCGCTGGGAGGAGATGCACCGGCAGCCATAGTGCCCGATTTGTGGATGCTGTTCTTCTACAACGGTGTGGCTATTGTGGCTTCGCTATTATTATTTGAGTATGTCTGGAACGAATAGACAACATCCGATATAGCACCTGAGAAAATGAATCTAAACATCTACAGAAAGTGAGGGGAAGAAAGAGTGATCTGGCAAGTAATTTTGGGCCTGTGGATGACAGCGGTGGTTATTGCCTCATTTGTGTATGTACCTGCCATTCCCGGCTTTGGTGCCACCGGTGAGACTGCCCGCATTATCATCTACCATGTCCCCGCTGCCTGGGTTGCCGTCCTGGCCTATCTGATGGCCATGGTGAATTCCATCGGCTACCTGAAAAAAGGTGACATCGCCCTGGACCGCAAAGCACAGGTTAACGCCGAACTGGGCACCATCTTTTGTGTATTGGCCACAGTTACCGGGGCAATCTGGAGTCATGCCGCCTGGGGTGTGTACTGGAACTGGGATCCCCGGCAGACATCCATTGCAGTACTTTTAATGATTTATGCCGCATATTTCGTGCTGCGCAGCGCTATCCCTGATTCGGACAGACGGGCCCGCCTGTCGGCGGTATATTCCATCCTGGCATTTATTACCGTACCTTTTCTTGTTTTCATCGTACCGCGTATCTACTATTCACTACATCCGGACCTGATTGGGGCAGGCGAAGGCGTATCTGTTATGAGTGGTGAAGTGCTGGTGGTGTTTTTAGCATCGCTTGCCGGTTTCACTGCGCTTTATGCCTGGATGTATAAAGTGCAGGTTCGTTTGGAAAATCTGCTCTATAAGCAAGCTATGAAAAGGGGGGCCTAAAGTATGGGTGAAATGGGGTATGTTTTAGCTGCTACCGTTATTACCTGGGTTGGATTGTTCCTGTATCTGTTGCGTGTAGATCTTAAAGTCCGGGAGGCTGAGCGCCGTGAAGAAGTATGATAAGATCATTTTGGTAGTGCTGTTGCTGGTCTTTGCCGTAGGCATCGGTTTTACCGCCAGATCGGCATTTGAGTCCTATATTACCTTTGCAGAAGCCCGGGAAGCTACCCGTAACGTCCAGGTAAAAGGCGTGGCTCTTGAAGGTACTGTGATTGAACATGATTTGGAAACATGGTCTTTTGAACTGGAGGATTTGGCCGGGGAAACACAGCGTGTAACCCATCAGGGCAATATGCCTCCCAACCTTTTTGAGGCGGACAATGTGGTGGTTGTTGGCCAATTTGACGACAACGACTTTGTGGCCAGCCAAATCCTGGTTAAGTGCCCGTCCAAATACGCACCGGAAGAAGAATAATCTCCAGCTAACAAACTATCTTTGGAGGGATAACCTTGGCTAAGGAAACACCGGGCACACCGGAACAACAACAAACTCCGGATAACCCAGTAAGACAGATCGTTGATTTTCTAGGCTCCATGCAGCTTGGTATAATTCTATTGCTGATTTTGGCTGTGGTATCAATTTATGCTACCTTGACGCCATATGAAACGGTTATTGATAACGTCTACCATACCTGGTGGTTTTTGGGCATCATGGGCTTTGCCTCACTGAACCTGCTGCTCTGCACCGTGGAGCGCATTGGTCCGCTGAAGCGGCAGGCGCTAAACCCCAACCGGGTTATGAAAGCAGATACCATCAGAAAAATGCAGGTAAGCCGTGCTTTCAACATGAAGCATGACAAAGATGCCGAGTATGATCCGCTGGATATTGCCGCCAGCGCATTTAATGCCAACGGACTAAAAGTCTCCGTGGAAGAAGGGCCTGAAGGCACCGCTATTTTCGGGGAAAGAGGAAAATACGGCTACTTTGGCTCCATTGTAACTCATTTGAGCCTGCTGTTAATCCTCCTTGGTGCCATGTACGGCGGCCTCACCGGTTTTGAAGCCAGAAACGGCGGCTGGGCCGGCGGTAACTTTTTTGTCCAGGAGGGCAACTTCCGCGTGGACATTCATGATGTGACCATGGTTCAGGAAGACGACCCCACAGTCCGTCCCCGGGTCTACACCGACATGACGGTTTCCCGCGCTGGAAGTCCTATTTATGAAGGCACCGTGGCCATTAACGAACCGGCTCGTTTTGAAGGAACCACCATCTACCACTCCACTTTCATGTACCTACCCATCATCACGGTACGGGATCTGGAAACAGGTGAAGAGCGGACCGACCTTTACTTTGAAGGCGACCGCGTGACCATTGATGATCAGGGAAATTATATTCAAATCATGCAGTTTTTCCCCAACTTCTCCATGCGCCCCGACGGCACTCCTGTTAACGTAAACTACGATCCGCAGCGTCCGGTAACCGCCGGTATTCTGGTGGAAAACGGACAGCGCAGTGGCTCGGTGTTTATGCAGATAAATGAGCCGGAAATCATTGAAACCGCTGCCGGCGAAATTGAAGTAATGATGACCGACTTCGATGTGGCTGCCGTATTCTCCATTGCCAAGAACCTGGGCCGTCCCTGGTTGTTTATCGGTTCTGTGTTAATGGTAGTGGGCCTGTATATGAGCTTTTTCCTCTTCCCGCGCCGGTTCTATGCCGTCTACGACGAGAAAAAGTCCCAACTTCTTATTGGTGGGCGCGGCTATCGTAACCGCCTGGGCATTGAGCAGGTCATGGAACGCATCGAGACAGAAATTCAAGACAGAGAGGAAGAGTAATAATGACTGGTCTGATAGAAGTATCCCAGCAGGCCGTACAGCTGGAGAATACGTTATTCACCCTGGCGGCAGTCGGTTATTTGTTGGCCACCATCGGTTACCTGGCCAATCTGTTTGGTAAGACGGAGTGGGGCCCCTTTGCTTCCATCATCCTGCGTGTAACACTGTTGATTCATACCGCCTTTATTATTACCCGCGGCATTAACGTGCAGCGTGTTCCCTTTGTGGGCCACTATGAATTCGGCAACCTGTTTATCTGGGGCAGCGCCCTGATTTACGTCTGGACCGAGTGGCGTCTGAAAGAAAAATATTATTCGGTGGGCGCCTTTATGACTCCCCTGATTATGATCTATGTAGCTTATCTCACCGTAATCCCCAACATTATTCCCGCCGTTACCATCAACCGTACCCACACTGCGCTACGTCCGGTGCTCCAGTCTCCCTGGCTCACCTATCACGTTACCACCTCCGTTTTGGGTTACGCCGGTTTCACCCTGGCTTTTGCCGCCGCCATCATGTGGCTGGTTAAAACCTATCTGGGTGAGGGTTCGGGCCTGGGCCGGTCACTGCCCAAGCCAAAAGTGTTGGAAGAATATATGTACCGCGGTGCAGTATTTGGCTTTCTGTTCCAGACCATCATGATCATCACCGGAGCCATCTGGGCCGATACCTCCTGGGGCCGCTACTGGGCCTGGGACCCCAAAGAAATGTGGTCCCTCATTACCTGGTTTGTTTTTGCCGTCTATCTCCACGCCCGCTTTACCCGCGGCTGGACCGGTTTCCGCACCGTGACACTGGTTGTGGTGGGCTGGGTCTGCATGGTCTTTACCTGGGTAGGCGTAGCCTGGCTGCTTAGCGGTATCCATTCCTTCGGTTAAGCCATAAAAAAGCGCACTAAAGTTAACAGGGAAGCGGCGCCGGCAGGATATGCCTGCCGCGCCGTAACCTTACCTTGATTAAGCAACACGCCGCCTGGCGAATACAGGATTTTGGGGTGTTACAGGTGACAGAAATCGTTATTATTGGTATCAATCATAAAACAGCTCACGTGGAAACACGTGAAAAGCTTGCCTTCTCTGAGAGCCAGTTGGAGCGCTCCCTGGCTTTTTGCCGGGAAAATAGCGGTATTTCCGAGTGTGCCATTCTTACCACCTGCAACCGCACGGAAATCTACGCCACCGGCGCAGATCAGCAAACCATCACCCAGCTGATTATGCAGATGCTCTCCGAGGTTAAGGGTATCGACACCGATGAAGTGCGGCCCAACCTTTATATCCACGCCCAGGAAAAAGCGGTGGAACATCTCTTTACCGTTACCGCCGGCCTGGATTCCATGGTTCTGGGGGAAACACAGATTTTGGGCCAGGTTAAAGACGCCTACGCCAAGGCCACCGAGGCCGGCACGGTAGGCTCAACCTTCCATGCTCTCTTCCGGCAATCAGTTACCGCCGCCAAGCGGGTGCAGACCGAGACGGCCATTAACCAAAACGCCGCCTCCGTTTCCTATGCCGCCGTGGAGCTGGCCAAAAAAATCTTTGGCCGCCTGGATAACCGCACCGCCCTGATTCTCGGTGCCGGCAAGATGAGTGAGCTGACCCTGCGTCATCTCTATGACCAGGGCGTTAAAAAAGTAATCGTTGTCAACCGCACCAAGGAGCGGGCCGACAAACTGGCCGCCTGCTTCGGCGGCGTATCAGAATACTATGAAAAGCGACGCGACTGTTTAATTCAGGCTGATATTGTGATATCTTCCACAGGTGCGCCGCATTTTGTGTTGGATAAAGAAGAAATGGCTTCCGTCATGCGGGCCCGGCGTGGCAAACCCATCTTTCTCATCGACATCGCCGTTCCCCGCGACATCGACCCCAAGATTAACGATCTGGAAAACATCTACCTCTACGACATCGACGATTTGCAGGCGGTGGTGGCTTCCAACCTAAAGGACCGGGAACATGAAG
This sequence comes from Dethiobacter alkaliphilus AHT 1, assembly GCF_000174415.1. NCBI lineage: Bacteria > Bacillati > Bacillota > Dethiobacteria > Dethiobacterales > Dethiobacteraceae > Dethiobacter > Dethiobacter alkaliphilus. The sequence continues at coordinate 148,151 of NZ_ACJM01000006.1, read as the reverse complement.
CGGTCAAAGCCCGCCTGATTATGAAAGAAGAAATCTCCGAGTTCCAGATCTGGTTTAAGACCCAGGAAGTAACCCCGCTGATTGCCGCCCTGCGGCGCAAAGCGGAATCCATCCGCAAAACGGAACTGGAAGTTTCCCTGGGCAAACGCCTGGCCAATTTAAGCGACAAAGAGAAGAAGCATGTGGAAAACCTCACCAAAGCCATTGTCAACAGGATTTTACGCGAACCGGTGCTGCGCATCAAAGAATTTGCCTTAGACGAAAACAGCGACCTCTACGTAGCATCGCTTTGCCAGCTGTTTGACCTGGAAGAAGGTCCAAACGGCGAACTTCAGCCCCGCCTGCCGCAAGAACAGGAAGAGGCAGCGGGCAGTAAGGCAGAGGGGGCGCATCACTAGTGGAAAACATCGGTTTAGCATTTTATACGTTAACAATTTGCTTTTTCTTTGCCTCGGCGGTAATGTTTCTTATCGACCTCAATTCCGCTGAGAAAGATCTTTTCAATATAGCCCGTAAACTACTAATCGCCGGTTTTGCCGCACTTACCATCCTCATTATCGGCCGCGGCATCACCTACGGCTACGCACCGCTGTACACTTTCCACGAAACGCTTCTGATTCTCACCTGGACCGCGGCCCTGGTTCCCATCTTCCTGGACCGCACCTACAGTTTCCGCTCCATATACCATTTCAGTGCACCACTTTTATTTCTCATCCTCTTTTTTGCCTTCTTCGTTTCTCCTGAAAGGGTGGAACTGCTGCCGGGAATCAAAAGCTTTTGGCTCTTTACCCATATTGTCACCGTAATCATCGCCTATGGCACCTTTGCCATGGCCTTTGTCACTTCCTTAATGTATCTTTTGGTAGATAACCAGCTAAAAAAGAAAAAGTTCTCCACCATCACACAAAAACTGCCCAGCCTGGATGCGCTGGATCTCTACATCCACAAACTGGTCTCAGTGGGATTCTTCCTGCTGACCATCAGCATCATCCTGGGCGCCATCTGGGCGCAAAATGTCTGGGGAGCGTACTGGCGCTGGGAACCCAAAGAAATCTGGTCCCTTGTCACCTGGATCATTTATGCTGCCTACCTGCACACCCGCCTGGCCTCCGGCTGGCAGGGTCGCAAAGTGGCCATGCTCAATTCTTTCGGTTTTGCCACCGTCCTCTTTAATTACGTGGTGGTGCGCTTCATCTTTGCCTCAGGCATGCACCAGTATCCCTTTTATTAAAATTAATGCTGTTACAAGGTGATTATGGAAAAAAACTATTATCCCGTATTCCTACAACTGAAAAACAAGCAGTGTGTGGTCGTTGGCGGAGGAGACGTGGCAGCACGAAAAGTGGCGGCGCTTCTGGCTTGCGATGCCGTGGTCCGTGTAATCAGTCCGGAAATTGTTCCCGAACTGCAGACACTGGCCGATACAAACCGCATTGAAGCCATATGCCGTCCCTACACCAGGGAGTCTCTGGCCGACGCCTTTATTGTGATTGCCGCCACAAACAATCACCAGGTAAACCAACTGGTGGCAGAGCACTGCCATGAAGATGGTATCCCCGTAAACGTAGCAGACGCTCCACATTTGTGCGACTTCATCGTCCCCGCCACCATCCGGCGCGGACCGCTAACCATCGCCGTTTCCACCGGCGGCACCCTGCCGGCCATGGCCAAAAAAATCCGCCGCCAACTGGAAAACGATTTCGACGAAGCCTACGGTGAGCTGCTCACCGCCTTAGGCCAGGCCCGCACCCAGGTCCTGGACCAAATACCGGATTCGGCCCGGCGCAAACGCATCTTTACCGCTCTGGCCGCAGAAGATTTACTCTCAACCATCCACCAGGGCGGCCGCGCCGCTTTGGATAGACGGATAGCAGAAATTATCCAACATACAAAATGATTTTATTACAAGCTGGGAGGTACACGCGTGAAAAAAACCATCGTTGTCGGCAGCCGGGATTCGGAACTGGCGCTGACCCAGACTCACTTTGTCATCGGCGAACTACAAAAACATTTCCCCGACGTTGACTTCACCGTCAAGCACATCAAGACCGAAGGGGACAAAATTCTCGATGTGGCACTGTCTAAAATCGGCGACAAAGGACTTTTCGTCAAAGAAATCGAAAACGCCCTTTTGTCCAAGGAAATCGATTTTGCCGTCCACAGCATGAAGGATGTACCCACCGCCGTTCCCGACGGCCTGCAGATTACAACCATCACCGAACGGGAAGACCCCCGTGACTGCTACATCGCCAAAGACGGCAAAACCCGCCTGTTTGACACACCCCAGGGAGCAGTAATCGGTACCTCCAGCCTGCGCCGCAGCGCACAGCTTCTACATCAACGCTCCGACTTTGAAATCGTGCCCATCCGCGGCAACTTAAACACCCGTTTCCGCAAGCTCTCCGAGCAGGACATGCACGGTATCATCCTGGCCTACGCCGGCGTCTATCGCCTGGGCTGGGCCGATAAAATCACCGAAATCATCGACTTCGAAAAGTCACTCCCCGCCGTGGGTCAAGGTGCCCTGGGTATCGAAACCCGCAGCGACGATGACTTTACCATCAACATAGTCTCAGCCTTAAATCATGACACCACCGCATCCGCCATTCTTGCCGAGCGCGCCTTTTTGCGCCAACTGGAAGGCGGCTGCCAGGTTCCCATCGGCGCGTACGGCCGCCTGGAAGCCGAAGAGCTGGTCTTAGACGGCGTTGTTGCCGGCCTGGACGGCTCCACAGTATTACGTGATCAGGTCCGCGGCTCTGCAGATGAGTCGGATGCACTGGGCAAAAAACTGGCCCAAAAGATGGTGGAGCGCGGAGCTGATGAGATACTAAAACAAGTGAGACAGGAGTTTGATGCCAATGCCTAAAGTAGGAATAGTTTATTTGGTGGGCGCCGGCCCCGGCGACCCCGGACTGATTACTGTCAAAGGACTGGAGTGCATTAAAAAGGCCGAAGTACTGGTCTATGACCGTCTGGCCAGCAAACGCCTCCTCAGCTACGCCCCCAAAGACTGTGAAATGATTTACGTGGGTAAGCTGCCCGACCGCCACACTCTCCAGCAGGAAGAAATCAACCAGCTGCTGGTGGATAAAGGCCTGGAAGGCAAAGTGGTGACCCGCTTAAAAGGCGGCGACCCCTACGTCTACGGCCGCGGCGGCGAAGAAGGGGAGCTGCTGCGCGAAAACAATGTTCCCTTTGAAGTGGTACCCGGCATCACCTCCGCCATTGCAGTTCCGGCCTATGCCGGCATTCCGGTGACCCACCGCGACTGTACATCCAGCTTTGCCGTCATCACCGGACACGAGGATCCCACAAAAACCGAATCCTCCATCCATTGGGATAAAATCTCCACCGGCATTGGCACCCTGGTTTTTCTCATGGGCGTGGGCAACCTGCCCTCCATCACCCAGAACCTGATGGAAAACGGCCGCTCCGCCGACACACCGGTGGCCCTGATTCGCTGGGGTACCCGCCCGGAGCAGCGCGTCCTCACCGGTACCCTCTTTGACATCGTCCAGAAAGTAAAGGACGCCGGTTTCACCTCCCCGGCCATCATCATCGTGGGCGAAGTGGTAAAACTGCGCGATACCCTTACCTGGTTTGAACAAAAGCCTTTCTTTGGCAAGCGGGTGGTGGTAACCCGTTCCCGCGAACAGGCCAGCGACCTTTCCCGCCGCATTGAAGAAATGGGCGGCGAAGCCTGGGAATTCCCCGCCATTGAAATCGACCATCCGGAAGATTACGGCCCCATGGATGAGGCCATCAACCAACTAGACACCTATAACTGGCTGATCTTCACCAGCGTCAACGGCGTCGACTTCTTCAACCGCCTGCGCCATCACGAACGCGACATCCGCGACCTAAAAGGCGCCAAAATATGTGCCATCGGCCCCAAAACTAAAGAGCGCTTAGAAGACATGTGCTTAAATGTGGACTTTGTCCCCTCCGAGTACGTAGCCGAAGCAGTAATCGACGTGCTGCGCGGCAAACTCCTCCCCGGCGACAAAGTACTGATGCCCCGCGCCGACATTGCCCGGGCAATCCTCCCCGACACTCTCCGCGACGAAATGCAGGCCGACGTAACAAACGTGGTAGCCTACCGCACCGTCCGCGGCGGCGGCGATGCCACCCTTCTAAAAGAGCTCCTGGAAGAGAAAATGATCCACTACGTAACCTTCACCAGCTCTTCCACCGTTAAAAACTTTGTGGAAATCCTAAACGCCGATAACCTCCACGACCTCTTAAAAGACGTGAAACTGGTAAGCATCGGCCCCATCACTTCCCAGTCCGCCAAGGACTTAGGCCTCAAAATAGATATCGAAGCCGACGAATACACAATAGATGGTTTGGTGGAAGCGCTAAAAAAAGTATAAATTTACGGCTTTCATAAAAATCTTACAAAAACATTCATCCCAGAGTGTTCAGAAGCAAGCAGATCGCGAAGCAAGGGGTTCCGGCACCGCAGGCGTATCGTACATACGCCGAGGATGCCGGGTTCCCGCAGCGACAAAGAGCTGCGCCGCTTATGGACACTCTGGGGAAGGGGGAAAACGAAGTATGATTGGTGTTACTAAGCTTCTCTGCGGTGCTGAACATTATGGTGACCAGCTGCGCTACAGCAACTGCTCCCGCGGTGCCATGCACGGCACAACCCATGGTGCCGGCCCTGTGGTGGTCTGGAACTGTACCCGGACCTGTAACTTAAAATGTATCCATTGCTATATGGGATCCGAAAACATAAAGTATGAAAATGAAATGTCCACCGAAGAAGGCAAGAAGTTCATCGACGACCTGGCGGAATTCAAAAGCCCGGTAATCCTTTTCTCCGGCGGCGAGCCGCTGATCCGTCCCGACTTCTTTGAGCTGGCTGAATACGCCACCTCCCGCGGCATCCGTGTCACCATCTCCACCAACGGTACCCTTATCGACAAGCCCACCGCCCGCAAGATCAAGGACCTGGGCGTAGGGTATGTAGGCATCAGCTTAGACGGTGTGGGCGCCAAAAACGATGACTTCCGCAAACAGGATGGCGCCTACGATAAGGCTTTGGCCGGTATTCGCAACTGCCTGGAAATCGACCAGCGGGTGGGTCTGCGTTTTACCATCAACCGCCACAACTTTGACCAAATGGAAGATATCTTCAGAGTCATTGAAGAAGAAAATATCCCCCGGGTCTGCTTCTACCATCTGGTTTACTCCGGCCGCGGCTCTGAGATGATGAAAGAAGACGTAACCCGCGAAGAAAGCCGCCAGGCCATGGACCTTATCATTGATAAAGTACTCTACTTCGAGAAAAAAGGCCTGGACAAAGAAATCCTCACCGTGGATAACCACGCCGACGGTGTCTACACCTACCTGCGCATGAAAAAAGAAGATCCCAAGCGCGCCGAAAAGGTTTGGGAGCTGTTGCAGAACAACGGTGGTAACCGCACCGGTATCGCCATCGGCCAGGTGGATAACCTGGGCAATGTCCACGCCGACCAGTTCACCCAGAACCACACCTTCGGCAACGTACGCGAGCGCAAGTTCGGCGACATCTGGACCGACACTTCAAACCCTATCCTGGGTGGCCTAAAGGACCGCAAGCCTCTCTTAAAAGGCCGCTGCGCCCAGTGCAAATGGCTCCAGATCTGCAACGGCAACTTCCGCGCCCGGGCCGAAGCCGCCACCGGCGACTTTTGGGAATCAGACCCCGCATGTTACTTAACCGATGCCGAGATCGGCATCGCTTAAGTAACGAGGTCGTAGGGCCGGTTGCCCATAAGCGGCGCATCTCTTTGTCGCCGCGGGAACCCGGCATCCTCAGCGTATTATCAATACGCCTCCGGTGCCTGAACCCCTTGCTTCGCGACCTGCTTGCTTCTGAACAACCGGCCCGGCCGGGATGGAAGAATGTTGAGTCGAGATCCGGGAAGAGTGTACAGTTTTTCAAAACCAGGCATGGGGACGGTTCCTTTGTCTGGTTTTTCCCCAAAAGGGGACTTAGCTGTTTGCGTTTTGTGCAGGATTTTGCATGGTTTGTGCGAAAAAAGGTCCGTCCCCTTTTTGTAGACTTCGGGAAAAGAGGTGTTTGTTTTGGAATTTCCCATTGTTCGGCCGCGTAGGTTGCGGGTAAGTGATGCTATGCGGCGTTTGGTGCGGGAAACAGATTTGTTGCCCCGCGATTTGATTTATCCTTTGTTTGTGACCAACGGTAAGAACGTGAAGAAGCCCATTGCTTCCATGCCCGGCGTTTATCAGATGTCGGTGGACAATGTTTTAAAAGAAGGGGAAGAGTGCCTGAAGCTGGGTATCCCCGGTGTGATTCTTTTTGGCATCCCCGCCTACAAGGATGAGAAGGGCTCTTCCGGTTATGATCCCGATGAAGCGGTGCAGAAAGCTTGTGCCGCCCTGAAAAAAGAATTCCCCACATTAATTGTGATAACCGATGTCTGTCTGTGTGAATACACAAGCCACGGTCATTGCGGCCTCATTGAAGACGGTGACGTCTTAAATGACCCCACCCTGGATTTGCTGGCTCGGACGGCGCTCTCTCACGCCCGAGCCGGCGCAGACATCGTGGCCCCCTCAGACATGATGGACGGCCGCGTTGGGGCCATCCGCAGTGCCCTTGACGGCCACGGCTTTGAAAAAATCCCGGTAATGTCCTATGCGGTTAAGTACGCTTCCGCCTTCTACGGGCCTTTTCGCGACGCCGCCGGTTCCACGCCCCAGTTTGGCGACCGCCGCTCCTACCAGATGGACCCGGGCAATGTCCGTGAAGCCTTAAAAGAAATTGAGCAGGACTTGGCCGAAGGTGCCGACATGTTAATGGTGAAGCCCGCCCTGTCGTACATGGACGTTATCCGTGCCGTAAAAGAGGTAACCAACGTCCCGGTGGCCGCCTATAACGTCTCCGGCGAATATTCCATGATTAAAGCCGCCGCCCAAAATGACTGGGTAGACGAAAAAAGGGTGACCCTGGAGATGCTTCTCAGCATGAAGCGCGCCGGTGCCGATATGATTCTCACCTACTTTGCCAAAGACGCAGCCGCCTGGCTGAAGGAGGATATGTAGTATGATTATTTCCTGGAACACAACCTGGGAATGCCACCTGAAATGTAAACACTGCTACCGCGACGCCGGTGCCAAAAGATCCGAGGAGCTTAGCACCGAAGAGGGTAAAAAGCTCATCGATGAAATCGCCAAAGCCGGCTTTAAGATCCTGATCCTCTCCGGCGGTGAGCCGCTTTTAAGAGAAGATATCTATGAATTAACGGCCTATGCCAAATCGGTGGGCCTGCGCCCGGTATTTGGCACCACCGGCACCACCATTACCCCGGAAATCGCCCAGAAGCTAAAGGATTCTGGCGCCATGTGCATCGGGATTTCCTTAGACAGCGCCGGTGCGGAAATCCACGACGAGTTCCGTCAGGTTCCCGGCTCCTGGCAGGGCGCCATCGACGGCATGAAAAACTGCAAGGATGTGGGCCTGCCTTTCCAGATCCACACCACCGTGGTGGAGCAAAACTACCATGAATTCGAAGCCATCACCGACCTGGCGGTAGAAAAAGGCGCCCAGGCACACCACGTCTTCTTTTTAGTACCCACCGGCCGCGCCCTGGACATGGAAGAGGAAGCGCTGCGCGAAAAGCAGTATGAACAATTACTCCACCGCATTATGCGCAAGCAAAAAGAGGTGGACATCGAGCTTAAGCCCACCTGCGCTCCGCAGTTTATGCGTATTGCCCGCCAGATGAAGATGGACATGCGCTTTAGCCGCGGCTGCCTGGCCGGTACCGGCTACTGCTGCATCCTGCCCAACGGTGAAGTGCACCCCTGCCCGTACCTGCCCAAGAAAGTGGGCAACGTCCGGGAGATGCCCTTTGATGAAATCTGGCGCACCGCGGAAATGTTCCAGCAGTTTAGAAGCGATGAGTTCGGCGGCAAGTGCGGCACCTGTAACCATAAAGACGTCTGCAGCGGTTGCCGTGCCCGCGCCTACTACTACACCGACGGCGATGTAATGGCCGAAGATCCGTGGTGCCTGTACCGGAGGGGAAAAGACCATGAAGCAAAGTGCAGCTAACCTCTCAGGGTTCGACCGTGAAATCCTAAACATTCTCCAGTCCCGCTATCCTTTGGTGTCCCGCCCCTATGCGGCCATCGCCCAGGAAGTGGGCCTCACAGAAGAGGAAGTGATGAAGCGCGTCGCCACCCTCAAGGAGTCCGGCCTGGTACGCCGCATCGGCGGCATCTTCGACTCCCAGAAGATGGGCTTTTCCTCCACTTTGGTAGCCCTCAAAGTCCAGGAGGACAAAACAGACGCCGTAGCCCAGGCGGTAAGCGCCTACCCCGGCGTTACCCATAACTACCAGCGGGCCCATGAGTTTAACGTCTGGTTCACCCTGGTTACCCGGTCTGAAGAAGAACTACAAAAAACACTTAACGAAATCATGGACTTAGACGGTGTAGTGAAGCTGCGCAACCTGCCTGCCTTGAACCTGTTTAAAATCGGTGTTAATTTCGACATGTCGGAGGCTTAAAATATGCAAATAACCGACTTGGATAAAAAAATCATCTCCCGCCTGCAGGGGGATCTGCCCCTGCAGCCTAACCCCTATGCCGCCGTGGCAGAGGAAGTGGGCATCACAGAAGAGGAACTGCTGCAAAAAATCAACGCCTATTTAAAAAGCGGCATTCTGCGCCGCATGGGTACCATCCTGCGCCACCACAAGGCCGGCTTTAACGCCAACGCCATGTGCGGCTGGAACGTTCCGGCCGAGAAGGTGGAGGAGGTAGGACCCATCATGGCCCAGTTTAAAGAAGCATCCCACGTTTACCACCGTCCCACCTATCCCGACTGGCCCTACAACCTCTTTACCATGCTCCACGGCAAATCCAAGGAAGACTTAGAAGAGGTGGCCGCCCAGATCTCCAAAGAAACGGGCATCACCGACTACAAACTGCTCTACAGCACCAAAGAATACAAAAAAACCAGCATGAAATACTTCTAACACAAAAGGCCAGACATCCGTCTGGCCTTTGCATAACCTGATATAATTACTCAAATAAAGAATAAGCTCAAGATGAGTGTCAGCCAATAACCGTACATTGCATTATCCCCCCGGACAAGATACAATAATTACAACCAGAATATGGGCAGAAGCACTCTTTGCTGCTCCACTAAATGCCTGGCACATTGCCCAGGAAGTATGGACAAGTTTGCCCGGTTTCTAACCATGCCGGGAACTCTGAATAAAATTTCTACATACAGGAGGAGAGTACATGTACGAAAAATCCCAAAAACTATTTGCCGAAGCCAAGGAAGTGATGCCCGGCGGTGTCAACAGCCCGGTACGCGCTTTTAAATCCATCGGCATGGACCCCATCTTTTTAACCAAAGCCAAGGGAGCCTACGTCTATGACGCCGACGGCAACCAATATGTGGACTATGTTGCTTCCTGGGGCCCCATGATCTTAGGTCATGCCCATCCCCGCATTGTCTCCGCCGTACAGAAAGCAGCGGAGAAGGGGACAAGCTTTGGTGCCCCCACCGAAATCGAAACGGAAATGGCCCAACTGGTCATCGACGCCGTACCCTCCATTGAGATGGTACGCATGGTAAACTCCGGCACCGAAGCGGTAATCAGCGCCCTGCGCGTGGCCCGCGGCTTCACCGGCCGCAACAAAATCGTCAAGTTTGCCGGCGGCTACCACGGCCACGGCGACAGCCTGCTCATTAAAGCCGGCTCCGGTGTTACCACCTTAGGCCTGCCCGACAGCCCCGGTGTCACAGAAGGGGTAGCCCAGGACACCATCACCGTTAACTTTAACGACTTAGAAGCGGTAAAAGAAGTCTTTAACCAGATCGGCGAAGAAATCGCCGCCGTCATCATAGAACCCATCGCCGGCAACATGGGCCTGGCCATTCCCAACGAAGGCTTTTTGGAAGGCCTGCGGGAAGTTACCCAAGAACACGGCGCCCTGTTAATTTTTGACGAAGTAATGACCGGTTTCCGGGTAGCCTACGGCGGCGCCCAGGAACTCTACAACGTCACCCCGGACCTCACCACCTTAGGTAAGGTCATCGGCGGCGGCCTGCCGGTAGGCGCCTTTGGCGGCCGCAAAGACATTATGGAGCATGTAGCTCCCGCCGGTCCCATCTACCAGGCCGGTACCCTCTCCGGCAACCCCCTGGCCATGGCTGCCGGACGGGAAATGCTCTTGGCCCTTAAGGAAAACCGTACCTACGAAAAGCTGGAGAAAACCTCGGCCCTTTTGGCCGGCGGCCTAAAAGAAGTGGCACAAAAACACGATATTGAAGTGACCTTCAAGCGTGTGGGCTCCATGAGCTGCGTGTACTTCACAGACCAGGATGTCTTTGACTTCCCAACAGCCGCCACCTCCAATATCCCCCGTTTCCGCATGTACTTTAAGACCCTCCTGGAAAACGGCGTCTACATCGCCCCGTCCCAGTTCGAAGCAGGCTTTGTCTCCCTGGCCCACACTTTAGCCGAAGTGGAAAAAACCATCCACGCCGCAGACAAAGCATTTGCCGCCGCCAAAGAAGTAACCTGCTAATAAAAATATCCCGGGCCAAGGCCCGGGATAATCTTTTTTCATTTGTCTGTGACCTGCGTCACAGTATTATTATTCTCCATCCGCTATGATGAAACAGACATATTTGTCAAAGTGTAGCCACATAACATAGGGGTGAATCATTTGCCAAAGCTTATTCAGATTCCCGCACTTATACTTACGCTTTTTTTACTCGCCGGTTGTTCACAAAATAACGCCACACCATCAGCACAGGGAGAAGAAAGCTGCGCTTCCTGCCACAATGAACTGGTGACCGGCTTCCAAGCCACAGTCCACGCCCAGGCCGATGTGACCTGTGCAGACTGCCATGATAACATCGAAGCCCACCTCCAAAACGCTTCCAACCTACCACAAATAGAAGTCCGAGGCCAAACCTGCGCTACCTGTCACGGTGAAGAATATACCCAGTGGGAATCTTCACCCCACGCCCAGATCCCCTTAGACGAGTTCCCCGACGACCCCCGGGTAATGGAGTGCATGAAGTGCCACCAGGCCAGCGGCTTTGCCGCCGTCATTGAAAGCGGCGAAGACTTTAAATCCGCCTGGGGCCCCATGCCCACATCTGAGCCGGAGCCGGTAACCTGCATGGCCTGCCACAGCCCCCATAACCCCCGGGACGACAAGATGCTGCGTCTCTCCAAAGGTGAGCTTTGCGCCACCTGCCACGACACCAAGTGGCAGAACCTGGTCTTAACCGGCACCCACCCCGAACCAACTCAAGACTATTCCGCCTTTGCCCACCATCCCCATAACACCGAGGAGGGCTGCGCCCTTTGCCATATGGCCACAACCCCGGGAGCAGATAACGTGGGCGGCCACACCTTCACCATGCGCCCCGCCGAAGACGGCAAGCTAAACCTCCGGGCCTGCGCCGCCTGCCACGATAACCCGGACACCTATAACATCGGCGGCAAGCAAACCGAAGTAGAGGAAACGCTAAACGACCTGCGCAGCGCCTTAAAAGAGCGCAACAGCGGAGAGCTTCCCGGCAACGAACCGGGTTCCTGCAACCAGTGCCACCGCGGCGGCACCTTACCCTTTGATAACGACCCGGACCTGATCCTGGAAAAAGCCTACGAAAACTACCAGCTAATCGACCGCGACAAATCTCTGGGTGTCCACAATCCCGACTATGCCCTGCAGTTATTGCAGGATGCATTGGAAGCTGTGGAAACACAATATGATAAGAACTAGCCAAAGTTGGCCCGCGAATTTCACGGGCCAACTTTTTTAGTGTTTTTTGGATAGATTGTTACAAAAATGTTAACGAAGATGCAGGTAATTGGCAATTCATGTCGAATGTACTAGATTACGAGAAGTCAATTGCCCCGGATGGCGTGTGGCAAATATACCGACAGCATGATGATTTTTGTCTACATAAGGAGGTTTACTGCATGTACAAGGAAACAAGGTTTTTTTTCATGTTCTCACTGATTGTAATGATAGTTTTTGGCTATGGGGTTCGTGCCCATCTTCTCGCACCCCAACCACCGGTAGGAGGACCAATCCTCACCTCCCATGCCGCAGATGGCAACTATGAAGGTAACTGCATCGCCTGCCATCAAGGTGTGGAGGAATTGCACTTAAGTTATTTTGGCACTTTTGAAAACGACAGTTGTCTGGATTGCCACGGTGGTGCAGCGCAAACTCCCCATGATATTGAAGGTCAGTTTGCCGACTGCCTCAGCTGTCACGGAGGGATTACCGCCAGTCACGACGAGATGTTCCCATTCCCAGGCCGCTCCTATGAAGACTGCCTGATTTGTCATATTCCCAGCGAATAAAAGATTACTACATTAACTCTAACTCTAAATTTTTGTCATCTGAGATGGGCCCGGAGATTTAACCATCTCTGGGCCCTTTTTTGTGAAATTTGTAAAATTTTTACAATGTTGGGTTTTGCGTCGTGAAGAAGTGTACAAGCTTCCAGCATCACCTGACGTTCACCGAGATATACAGACAACGACTAAGGATGTGTAAAAATGGCTGTGGCAGAAGTGCAGGAAATGACAAGTGGCTTGCTCAGGCTGGGAAAGAAAAAGATCAAAATTATCTACCTGATGTTGTTACTTTCCTTTGCCATCTTACTTTCCGCCGGTATTTTTATGTTTTTCTATGTGACCGGGACAACACCTTATATAGGCTATTTATTGCCCGTATTTAGTCCGGCGCTTCCCCAATATCAATACTCTATTTTAGGGGAAGGAGACCAGGCCTTACTGAAACCCATGGATGTGGCAGTTGTGGATGACCGTATCTATATAACCGATACGTTAAATTCTCAGGTGCAAGTATTTAAACCCACCGGAGAGCCGGTGTTGTCTTTTGGCGGCAGCGGCAGGGAGCCGGGCAAGTTTAGTTTCCCATATGGCATAGATGTGGCTCCTAATGGAAACATCTTTGTTGCCGACATGTATAACGGGAATATCAGCATTTTCGATGATTATGGCAGGTTTCTCAATTACTTTGCCGCAGCTGAAGATGCCGTTGTTGATCCTGGCGGACTACTTATTAAAGACGGTCTTTTGTATGTTTGCAACCTAAACCCCGGCTCTGTCCTGGTCTTTGATATTAACAGTGAGGAGCTCATTAACACCATCGGCTCTGAAGGTACGGGAGAGGGAGAACTGATGTTTCCCAATGACCTGACATTTGGCCCCGACGGGAATCTCTACGTGAGCGATACCGGCAATAACCGCATTCAGGTGTATGACCCTCAGGGTTCATTTATTAAAACATTGCCCATAGACGGCGGTGATATTTACAGCCCCAGAGGAGTGGGTTTTGACTCCCACGGGCGTCTCCATGTGGTAAGTAAAATGAATAATCAGATTGCGATTTTCGACAGCAACTGGAAGAAGGTTGGCGATGTTGGAGACACCGTTTTTAATATGCCAAACGGCATTGCCATGGATCAAAGAACAAGACGTGTTTATGTTACCGACCACATTTCAACACTGGTTTTTCAGTAAAAGCCTTTGTGTTGTGGTAATATAACTTCTTAATTACCGAAAGGAGTGGTGTCTATCGACAGCGGTTTTAAAGATCTTGCCAGGAGTTAGAAAGGAGGTGTTTTGTTCCCTTGGCTGAACGCCAAAAGCTGTTTTACGTTGCCTTAACTGTCATTGTAGTCGGGGGGCTGGGCCCTTTGCTTTACCAAGCTCTGACTAGTCGGACAGACCCTGTCACAGCTCCCCCAAGAGAGCAGGCAAGCTGCCTTCTGTGCCATAGTGAGTACGAGGCTAAAGCCGATTATGTTGTACATCAACCGGTACAATCCGAATCCTGCACAATGTGTCATATTGACCATACGCAGGAGAACGAGTTCGGCTTTACCCAACCTACGGTTACTGAGTTATGCCTGACCTGCCATTCCGACGATAGCGCCAATATGCAGTCTGTTCACGCACCCTATGATGAAGGAGACTGTCTCTCCTGTCATGATGCGCACCAATCGCCCTTCCAGGGCATGTTGGTTCAGGAAGAAAGGAGTCTGTGTCTGGATTGCCACGATAGTGTAGACATTGAAGACAATCCGGTCCTACATAAACCTTTCGAAGAATCCTGCTCAGACTGTCATGATGCTCACGCTACTGACTTCGAAGTATTGCTGACAGCCCAAACTGACGAGCTCTGCCTCAGCTGTCACACGGAGCAGGAAAATGAGCTGAACAAAACCTGGCAGCACGAACCGTTTATTTCCGGTGACTGCCTCAGTTGCCACGAAGCCCACAGCAGTCCTATCGCGGATTCGGCGCTTCTGGTAAAGCAAGAACGCAGCCTCTGCCTGGAGTGTCACTCCGGCGATGTAGGTCTGGGCAATCCTGTGACACACGCTCCGGTTAACCAATCCTGTGTCTCATGCCACGAGTCTCATGCCGCTGACATTAGCGGGCTGTTGGTCGCAAATTCACCTGATTTATGCTATACCTGCCATAACTCAACAAGGGCAGAACTAAATCAGGCAGTTAAGCACAAACCCTTCAGTGATGGAAACTGCGCATCCTGTCACGAAACTCATACCAGTTCCGTACGGGGCTCGGCGCTCCTCACTCAGGACACTACATCACTATGTTATTCATGCCATGGCGATGTAAGAGCGCAACAGAACCTTTCCGTACAGCATAAACCGTTTGAGGACGGTTCCTGCGCATCTTGCCACACCGCCCACGCCGCACCGGCTCGCAATCTGCTGTTTACTGCAAACAGGACGGCATTTTGTCAGAGCTGCCATACAGAAACAGTTGCAGAGTTTAACCAGACTTCCAGCCATCCTGTAGGGGCCGGAGCTTTTAACTGCAGCAGTTGTCACACCCAAGCGCACGCGGGGCAAAACGTGAATCTTTTACGGGCAACAGGTAATGACCTGTGCAGCACTTGTCACGGTGGCACCGTTACAGAGTTTAACCAGAGCGTTCATAGGAATGTAGGCGGCCAGGACAGTTGTTACCACTGTCATACGACTCACGGCTCCCCCTACACATCCCTGCTGCAGCGTTCTGAGGTTGCAACCTGTACTGCCTGCCACGACGGTAAAACCGGCAGTTACATGGCAAGTGGTACACTCTTTAACAACCACCCCATCGGTACTGCACGGGAGTTGGGCACAGATGTTTTCTGCTCCTCCTGTCATACCAGTATCCACGGCCCATCATATGAATACTTACTTAAGCAGCCTTTAAACAACCAATTGTGCATGGGGTGCCACACAAGAGAATCTTTGACAGCTTATTAAAATGAGGTGACTTCTAGGTATGTCCGAAATAAGGGCCAACAGTAACGAGGGCGGTATCCTGAACAAGGAAATATCCCTCTATAAGGCAGCAGCAATCTTCTTTGTGGTAATTCTTGTGACCGTATCTATTTTATATTCCGTCGGTCAGAAATATTTCTGGCAGCCTTCCCAGGCGCAAAATCCACTGGACAGAGGCCTAAACTATTACCTTGCTCTGGTGGAGAGCGAACCCGACAAGCCTGAACACTGGGTTGATCTGGGATGGCACTACTACAAGGCGGGGGAGTTTGAAGAAGCACTGGATAAACATCTGACTGCTTTGGAAATTAACCCGAACCACTTTGGAGCACTCTACAACGCCGGCCTTACTTACCTGCAGCTTTCCGATCACGCCAGTGCCATTGATTCATTGAACCAGGCTGTCGAGATTAACTCCGAAAACTGGGAAGCACATCTGGTTTTAGGTGTAGCCTTGATGGGTTTGGAAGAATGGGATCAGGCTGAAATCGCACTGGATACTGCCTTGGGAATTAACCGGCACTCCGCAGACACCCATTTCTATATGGGATACCTGCTTGAGCAGCAGGATAATATGGAGGAAGCCCGTGAGTTTTACCAGGAAGCTCTAAGCTATAATCCTGAGCTTTTAGCTGCCCGGGAAGGATTGGAACGAGTTGCAGATACTGAATAAGGATGTGGAACCATGGCTGTTGTAGACCTCCGGGAAGTAAAAAACAATATAGCCGTTTTAGGTCAGCGTAAGGTTAAAACTGTATACTTGCTGCTAGCGCTCTCTGTTGTGTTTTCCTTGTTGGTAATCGGTTGGGCATTTGCAGTTTTTCTGCAACATAATGCCGCCAATGCCGGGCTACCTGGCAAAGCAACCGGAGAACATAATTACCAGTACGCAATTTTAGGTGAGGGTGAAAACATGCTGCATAAGCCAATGGGTGTGCTGGTTTCATCCGGCCAGGTTTATGTAACAGACACCATGAACAAGCGCGTACAGGTCTTTTCGCTATCCGGTAATCCTCGATTTGCTTTCGGAGAAAGTGGCAACAAACCTGGGGAATTCAGCTTTCCCTACGGTATCGAAAAGACTTCCAACGGAGAAATTTTCGTGGCGGACGTATACAACGGCAATATTAGCGTCTTCGATGACAGAGGTAACTTCTTGCGCTATTTTGCCCCACAGGAAAAAGAGCTGACCCAGCCCGCCGGATTGTTTATACATGAGACAAGCCTCTACGTAAGCAATCTCGATCCCGGTCAGATTCTGGTCTTTGACCTGGAGACCGGCGAACTTCTCCGTAAAATCGGCTCCGAGGGAGACGGCTTAGGCCAGCTCATGTTTCCCAACGATGCCGTAATCGGACCCGACGGCAACCTCTATGTTAGTGATACCGGCAATAATCGTATCCAGGTATACACCATTAACGGTGAATTTATCGAAACCTTAAACAACGAACCTCTCTTTAGTCCCAGGGGAATAATCTTTGGGCCCCGGGGACAACTCTACGTCGCAACAAAAATAACCAACGATATTACCGTACTTGACGAAACAGGCAGAGTAACCGAACGGTTCGGACAAGACTTGTTTGAATTACCAAACGGCATAGCCCTTGATGACAATGGCTTTCTGTATGTCACAGACTATTTGTCTGTATCAATCTTCGATTAGTTAAAGGAGATGAGAACCTAAATGAGAAAAGTGCTTTTAATTTGCGCTCTTGCCACCCTATTGCTGGTACTCTTTGCAGGCTCAGCACTAGCATTTCACTATCCCGATGAGCAGGGTACCACCTGCTTCCGTTGTCACTCTACTCACCAGGGTGTGGGCGAAGTTTTGATGACTTCAATCGTCCCCGCTACCTTTGGCAGAGGTATTGTAGATGTCCAAGACAGATACGGTTATATTTCCGTAAGTACAGTCTGCGTAGCCTGCCATGACGGTACAGGCGCCCGCTCTGTTACAGGCGGTAGCAACATGATGCACAGCGGTCTTTTTGACCTGGATGCCATGATTAATGGCCAAGATGTGGCAAACTTTTCAGCCCACTCCGTGGATCTTGCAGAAGATCTGATTACCCCTGTGGCCGTCGCCCCCGGCAACAAAGGCGGCGAAACCCACAAGCCAGAATTTAGCTGCGCATCCTGCCACCAGCCCCACGGCACCTTCAGCAGTGATAGCGGCAACAGAGCACACGCTTACATGCGCCTCAACCCCAACCAGACCATCGATGGAAAGTTCTATCCCGAAGGCGGGGATAACCCGTCCTGGGATGATAGAATGGACGCCATCTTAGAAGCTGGTGACCAAGTTACCCTTGTTGAATTAACAAGAACCGGAACAGAAGGCAACTACCTCTACAAAGCAGAAGCAGATGAGGCTCCCTGGTTGCGTGCTTACTTCCAGAGACTCCGCCGCTACGCTCTGTACCCTGTGGCCATCCAGCAAAACGACGGTTGGTTATTCCAGAGAGTTATCGACGGTAATTCCTGGAGCACCAACTTTGAAGTTAATGCCATTGACGGTGAAATCAGAATTGCTGAAGACCTGGGCGAAACCATTAACGCAGCTGTTTTCCTGCCCATCATCGTACAGGTTACCGGCGACTTTGAAGGTACCTACTACGACGAAGACGGTGCAGAAGTAACAAGAGACGTTAGAATGTACACCAGTAACGTTAACCGCTGGTGCGGTTCCTGCCATGGTTACTACGATATCAGTAACAGAACCGAAGACACTTACGAAATCGATGGCCAGGAATACCACGGCCATAACGTTTATCGTCGTTGGAGCAACAGCTACGCCACACCGTACTCCGAAGACGGCAACAGCAACTGCCTGTCCTGCCACTTTGCTCATGGTACCCGAGGCGACCTGATGATGGATTCCAACAAGCAAATTGTTGGTGATAACTTCAGCGACAGAACCCCTGCCAACAAGCGCCATATCGGTGGTTCGGTCTGCATTGCCTGCCACTACAGCAGCCACGGCAACGAGTTCGTTTGGGACAGCGACTTCCGTCCCTATGACCAGAGATTCTATTAAAAGTAATTTGGGTATACCCCTTGAAAGGGGGCTTTAGATGCCAAAAACAACAAAAAAGAAGTTCAATCTAATCTGTTTACTCACAGCCGTCATTTTGCTAATCGTTGTGGCCGTCCCGGTGGTAATGGCTGAAGGAGATGAGGATTTGGCAAAAGAGTGCAGCCTACTGGATTTTGATCCCACAAATCCCGAGCACGCTCTGGGCCTGACCTGCTTCGAATGCCACACTTTCCACCAGGGTATAACCGAGAACCTCTATGTAGAAGGATATGTTCCACCTGCCGATAACGGTGATGTAAGCACCAGTAACGTTGACGAACCCGACAACGGAGACACCGCCAACGGTGAAGAGCCCGGCGACGGAGACACCGCCAACGGTGAAGAGCCCGGCGACGGAGACACCGCCAACGGTGAAGAACCCGACGACGGAGACACCGACAACGGTGAAGAGCCCGGCGACGGAGACACCGCCAACGGTGAAGAACCCGGCGACGGAGACACCGCCAACGGTGAAGAACCCGACGACGGAGATACCGCCAACGGTGACGACCCCGACAACGGCACAGAAGAGTAATCATATGTGAAACAAAGAAGCCGCCTTTGCAAAAAGGGCGGCTTCTTTATTTTATATTGAGTCCTTAATTTGTGAGAATGCCAGTGACAACAACAATAAACTGGTATAATTCTAACTTTCTAATTCTTATAACGTGTATGAATGTGTCGATACAAAAATTAAAGAACGGCAAAACCCCTGTATTTTCAGCAACAGTCTAGTGCATATGACCTAATTAGGGGCAAAAATTGTCTGTTTTGGGCTTGATTTGTTACAACTTTGTGACTAAAATTTGTCGGGCGTAGCAGGAATTTTAATTACTAACCAGAATAAGAATTAGTGTAAACGTCCCGCATTGGGATTTCAAAAGTCCCACAGAGCAATTATGCATTATTTTTTTAACTAGAAAAGTGCCATATTTCACATCATGGCAGGGGGAGGTCATTTCATTGGGTAAGCTTAGTTTCCGTAAAGGCGATTCACATGACGAATCCCACGGTAACAAGAAAATGTTCTACGTTCTTGGTGGCCTGATTATTGTTCTTCTGGTTTTCTTATTAGGCGTTGCAGCCACCGATTCCACTAATCCGGATTCCTGTGCCAGCTGCCACGTTATGGAACCCTATTACTACACCTGGCAGAATTCACCCCACGCCAACGTCAGCTGCGACAACTGTCACGTTGAGCCGGGCACCGGTTTTGTCCAGGTACAGGCACAGCGCATCAGCGAATGGATTACCTACCGTACCTCCGATGTAGCATTGCCCATCGAAGGCAACCGCGAAATCAGTGATGAAACCTGCCTGTCCTGTCACTCCACTAACCGTCAGATCACCCCGGGCCTTGATCTTCGCGGCGGCGACTGGCATGCCGAGCACTTGGGCTACGGCACCAGCTGTGTAGACTGCCACTATGAAGTGGGTCACGCCGGCTTAAGCATTAAAGAAACCTTTGAACCCACCACAGAAGTAATTGCTCAGTTCCAGGAAACAGAGTACCGCGACTTCTCTTTGACCAAGACCAGCTGTCTGGAATGTCACGACGGCGAACGGGTCACCTATAACTGTGAAATCTGCCATACAGATATCGGCATCCCCGACGACCACTATCGTTCCGACTTTGGCTACAACCACGGCGACGAAGTCCGTGAAGATATTGACGATTGCATGCGTTGCCATACCGGCTTCGGCAAGGTACGGGAAGTACCCGGCCACAACATTGCCGCCATGACCAGAAACGCCAAGTTCTGTGTGGACTGCCACGAAGGCCAGCGCCCCGTTACCCACGACGCCTACTTCTCCGTGGGCCACAAGATTCCCGCCCTGGAAGACCAGTCCGGCTGTATGGTCTGCCACGACTGGAACGAGCCAGAAGAAGGCGTACGCCAGGCCGACGTTATCACCTGCGGCCAGTGCCACGACATGGTACCCGACGGCCACGACGATCCCCGCTGGTACTGGGATCACCTAGACGTAGTCCGGGAGCAAGGTTCCTTTGGCTGCTTTGACTGCCACGGCGCCACTTCCTGCTTCGACTGCCACACCGAAGAGAACGTAGGTTGGTAAACTAAGGCGAAGGAGAGCCTGCAAATGGCCAAACCGCCCCTGATTAAAATCATCATTCCAATCCTCATAGTCTTACTCCTGGGAAGCGCCTGGAACATCGGTTCCAGGCTCTTTCTCCCATTAGCCAATTTCGACGCTCTTCTACAGCACGGCATCCGTGCCTACAGTGAAGGCCAAATCGACCAAGCCTTCCTGCGCTTTCAGGACGCCTCGGAAATCCGGCCCAACGATGCCACCACCCACTACATGCTGGCCCAAAGCCTGGAAGCCATGGGCCGCGAAGATGAAGCCATGGAACACTACCAACAAACCATCGAACTAAACCCAGCAAAAGCTGCACCATACTACAACCTGGCGGTCATCTACAACCGCCGCAAGGACTTACCCGCCGCAGAGTCCCAACTAATTGAGGCCCTGCGCCAACAAAGAAACTTTCACGGCGCCCGCCTAATGTTAGGCGGCATTTACCATGAGCAGGAAAAGTACGAGGAAGCAGTAGATGAACTACAGCGCCTCCTGCGCAACCGCGACCTGGAAAGGCCACTGGAGATCCGGGCCCGCACCTTCCTGGCCCGTACCTACACCGCCATGGAAGAAACCCAAAACGCCAGAGAACAGTGGCAAAAAATCCTACAGCTGGACCACACCAACGAAGAAGCCCAGGAAGCACTAAGTAACCTTCGCTAAACAGCAAACAAGGGGGGCAAAGGGATGAGCAAGTTAATCAGTCTAAGCCTGGCCTTACTGATTCTCATACTGCTTTTCATCCTACTCCCCTTCAGGCTATTACCCCAACTGCCACCCCAGGGCTCCCGGGGACTCTGCGTCACCTGCCACTGGGACAAACGGGACATTCCCGCCCACGCCGACATCGACTTCACCGACGATTCCTGCCTCCAGTGCCACAACCCCCATACCCATTTTGGCAAACCCTATCTCCCCAGCATCGATTCCTGCCTCATCTGCCACTACGAATACAGAGCTAAGCCGGGCTACTTTGTCCACGAACCCGTCGAAAAAAAACAATGCACATCCTGTCACCAACCCCACCGACTCTTCGAGGCATCCCAACTAACGGTACCCTTAGACAAACTATGCCTGTCCTGTCACCGCGACGACATGCTTAAATTCGAAGACCCGGTAGGCCACATGCCTTACGAACTCAACCAGTGCCTGTCCTGCCACGAAGCCCACATGACCCGTGAACCGGACCTCCTGCGCCAACCCTTAGCCAAGCTTTGCGCTTCTTGCCACCGCATGGAGGACGAATGGAACAGAGCATTCCAGCACATGCCCTTCGAAAGGGACCTCTGCATGGACTGCCACTTACCCCACGCCTCAGCCTGGGATGGCTTAATCCGCCAGGACCAAACCCGTCTCTGCTATTCCTGCCACTTTGACCGCCCCAACGAACTAAACCGACCCATCACCCACGGCCCCTACGGCGAAGGCCAATGCACCGCCTGCCATGAGCCCCACAGCTCCGTAGGCGATATGTTACTACCCCACGAACAGGAAGAGGAATTCTGCTTTATGTGTCACGACCGCATCAAAAAAATAGGCTGGTTCGACTCACCCCACTCCACAGTTTTTGAAGATGAGGATAAATCCTGCGGCGCCTGCCACGAACATCATTCCTCCTACGAAATCTTCCTCAGCCGTTTTCCCCTGGAAGGGGAGGAGAACCTCTGCCTGTACTGCCACGGACCCATCAGCCAATATTACTTCGATTCAGGCCATGGCCTGCTGCGCTGCGGCGATTGCCATGAAATCCACGGCGCCATGTACGACGCGCTCCTTTTAGGTCCCGAGCTGGAAGTATGCGCCCAGTGTCACCCCGGCCTGGAGCACAGTGGTTCCAACCACCCCGTAGGGGAGATCTACACCGACGATCTGCGCAGCCGCGCCTTACTTTGCAGCTCCTGCCACGGCCCCCACGGCACCGAGTACACCCGCATGCGCATCATGCCTGCCAACGAACTGTGTATGGCCTGTCACACCAGAATCCAATAGTACACATGTACCAGTGCCAGGGCATATGTACCTCATACCAATTGTACAAGCCTGCAAAAAAGGGCAATTGTCCCAAGAGCCTACAATCCCCGCAACTAAAGGGTTTTGGCCAATTATGAAATTTCAGAAATACTTTCTTTTCAGCAGGAGTTCTGTCCCAAGTGGCGAATAGTTATAATTGTCACGAATAGTACAAATATCCTACAAAATGTGTCGAAACTTAGTCCTGAGGTCCTAAAAATAGTAGTAATATTAGTTATTAAAATTAAATATACTTCATCGACACGTTTCCTCTTGACGCAATTTAGACAAAGTCTCATAATGGAAATTGAAATTATTACCATTCTTTATCGGCGTTGCTTTTACCCCCAATTCTAAAACATAGCATCCTCTCAATAAAAATTTTGTGAAGAAGGGTACAAGGTGGCAGGAATATTCGACAAGACGGAGAAGTGGTACATTCATCAGGGGAGAATGTCATATGTCCTATAACAACGCCTACTGGGTAAAAAGAAAAAGAAAATACAAGTTCTTCACTTTCATTCTACTGCTGTTTCTCACAACCTTGGTTTTCTACACAGATATCGATCAAAACTCCGGCGCCTTCTGCACCCAGTGCCACGCCATGCAGCCCCAGAAGCTCACCTGGCAGGCCTCATCCCACGAAAACACGGGCTGCGCCAAATGCCACGTGGAAGAGGGACTGGACGGCACCATCGAACTGTTCCAAGACCTGGCCCGCTACGCCTACAGAGAGGCAACCAATACTTACATGAATCCCATCCGCCTCTTCACCAGGGTAGAGGATGACCAGTGCCTTATCTGCCACAACACCGACCGCGAGGTTTCCTCCATGGGAGATATCTACATCCCCCACCAACTGCACTACGATTCCAGAGTCAGTTGTGAAGCCTGCCACAAGTCGGTGGCCCACGGCGGCATCGCCCGCCGCGGCGAAACCCGCGCCGGCAGCACCTGGGACGAAGAAAGGGCCGCCCGCGCCATGGCCTGGGAAAACACAGCAGCACCCATGGACGACTGCATGCAGTGCCACTTCCGCCGCCGCGCCTCCGTAGAGTGCGCCGCCTGCCACACCGGCCTCAACTTACCCGGCTACCACCAGTTTGCCGACTTCAACTGGAACCACGGAGCCGCAGTAAGAAACGACCTGGAAGGCTGCAACATCTGCCATGGATACGCCGGAACAAGGTTAATGGAGGTGGACGAAAATACCTCCATCAAACGCTACGCCCGGGAAAACACCTTCTGCGTAGACTGTCACCGCCAAACCCCGCCCAGCCACGAAACACGCTGGACCGTGCGCCACGGTGATTACGCCACCAGTGGCAGCGGTCAGGAAGGCTGTATGGTCTGCCACGATAACCGCGATACCGGAGAAATCAGAGTGACCCGGTCCAGCTGCGGACAATGTCATCCCAGCCCGCACACACCGGGCTTTCAGAATAAACATTATCCCGATTTAACGGCCTCCAGCAGGCCGACCCAATCTTGTTATATGTGCCATTCGGCGAACAACTGCACAAGTTGTCATCGCGAAAATTAGCCGGCATGAAAGGGGCAAGAAAATGTCTGAACACGTAGTGGAACAGGAAAAGACAACTAAAAAGAAGAGTATCGTTTTCTGGAAAGCGGCCTCCATCTTCCTAATCTGGATCCTACTCTTAGGCTCCACCGGAATGGCCGTAGGTAACCGTTTCTTCTGGTCCGAAGTGGATTACGGCCAGATCCAGCGGGAAGTGGACTACTACCGCAACCTGGTGGACATGGAACCCGATGATCCTTCTCACCGTGTAGCCCTGGGCTTTAACCTGCACCGCCTGGGTGACACCCGCGGCGCTCTGGCCCACCTGGAGGAGGCCATCAACATTGACGAAAACCTCTTTGACGCCTACCTAAACCGCGGCTACGTCTACACCGACATGGGCTACTGGGACGACGCCCTGGCCGACTTTGAAAAATGTGTTGAACTGGCCCCCGACGATTTCAAAGGCCACTTTAACTTAGGTATAGTATATCGCGAACTGGACATGATTGAGATTTCCTACGAGTCGCTGGAAAGCGCCCTGGCCCTGCGCCCCGGCGCCACCGACGTCCTCTACAACCTGGCCCTCACCGCCCAGGCAGACAATGACCCGGAAGTTGCCGTTCATTACCTGGAGCGCACCCTGCAATTTGATCCTCAGTACCAGGAAGCGCTTGACCTTTACAGACAGCTCACCCGGTAACGTAAACTCCCAGCGATAGAAAGGAAGGTGAGCCGGCCCATCCGGCAATTACCATGAATCAAATTCTGAGTATCCCCTTAAGACAGGTCAATTATAGTAAGTTCATCAAACTGATGCTGGCGGTAACCATTGTCATAACAGGAACCTTTGGCGCATTGTTTGTCCTCAGCCCTAGCGCCCCCGGCAGCACCAGCGTTGCTCCCGGACGCCTGGGCGCCCCGGTCTTCTCCCACTACATTTACGGAGATTTCGGCGACAACGCCCTGCACAAGCCCATGTTTGCCACCTTCGGCAACGGCCGCGTCTACGTCAGCGACACTAATAACTGGCGCGTCCAGGTCTTTGAAGAAGACGGTACACCCATTACCAAATTCGGGGAGCGCGGAGGCGATCCCGGCCAGTTCTACTACCCCTACGGTATCGTCATCGGCCCCGACAGTAACGTCTATGTAGCCGACATGTACTCCGACATCATCCAGGTCTTTACCCCCGACGGGGAGTACATCGGTCGCTTTGCCGACGAGTACAGTAAAACCGACTATCTCTCCGGTCCCGCCGGAATGCACTTAGATGACCGTGGCCGCCTCTTTGTAGCCAACGTCAACACCGGTAAAGTTTCCATCTTCGATATCAATTCTGAAGAACTGCTAAACACCGTTACCGTATCCGGCGACGTCTTTGCACCAAATGATGTTACTGTAGATTCCGACGGCTTCATCTACGTGGTGGACACCGGCGGTCAGCGTGTAGTGGTCTACAGCCCCGATACCTCCCGCCCTGTCCGCATCATCAACGGTTCATCCGACGGACGCGGCGCCGCCACCCTGTCCAACCCACGCGGCATTGGTATCCGTGGCGACTGGATTATGGTAGTCTCAAATCTTTCCCACACCATTCACGCCTTCCACAAGGACGGCACCGAAGATTTCGCCTTCGGTTCCCAGGGCGATGCCCAAAACCAGTTCATGCACCCCAACGGCCTCTTCATCGACGGCCGGGGACGCATGCTCATCACCGATACCATCGGCGCCAGAGTAGCTGTCTACAGATAATAAAGACTTGCCGCCCACAACGGCAAACACAGCCACAATTATTATAAGGTAGCTAAGCGGGAAACCGCTGCTATATCTCCGTAACCTGCGCGAGAAAGGAGGTGCATGCGAATGCGTACATGCGAGATCACAAAGACAACCCCCATTAAAGGAGGAAGATTTATGAAAAAGTTTAGTTTAATCATGGTTCTGACCATGGTGGCCATGCTGGTATTTGCCGGCTATGCCATGGCAGCTCCGTCCGACACTCTGGAAGGCTTTGAAGATGGCGTCCAGAATACTTCTCCCTACTACAGCTACAGTGAAGTAGATGGTGAGCCTGTTTACGGCTCCAGCATTGCTGAGTATGATGGCTACATGATGATGGATCCCCGTCTTCTCGACGAAGAAGCCTGGGAATATGAACTCTACGATGAAGAAGGCGTTCCTACCGGTGAATCCTTCGCCGTAGTTAACGCCAACCGCTCCGGCGAAAAGACCGGTAAGTGGAGTGACTTCCGCCGCCGCGTTTCCGGCCAGGCTGTTCACACCCGCTTTGCCACAAACACCAACTCTTGCGCTTCTTGCCACATGACTCACACCGCCCAGGGCGCTAACCTGCTGTTCCGGGCCAACAACTACGCTACCTGCGCCGCCTGTCACGATGGCTCCGGTATTCCAATGCTGAACGTATTCCGTCCGTCCGAAGCAATCATTCAGTTGTCCGGTACGGACGAGTGGGACCTCGGCGGTGGCCACCATACCTCCGGTACTTTCGGTGTTAACCCCGCCATGAACGGCTCCGTTCACCTGGCAACCGGTGATGTGGCCATTGCTGCCGCCCCCGGTGGTAACCGTGTAGGTCACTTAAAAGACGGTACTGAAGAAGACACCGGCGACTGGAGCGCAGACTTCAGCTGCACCAGCTGTCACGCTCCCCACGGTTCCTACAGCTTCCGTCTCTTGCACTGGAACACCAACAACATCTCCATGCGCACACCTGATGAAGGTGGTTTCTGGTTTGAAGGTCTGGTAACAGATGCAAACGGTAACCTTTGGTTGAACGACCCCGAAGTTGCTCCCGTTTACGGTTTCGAAAAAGTGGGCGACAACTACATGGTAACCGCTCCTCTGGTATACACAACTTCAAGGGGTGCAGTAAACTCCATCTACATCAATGGCGAAACTGGTCGTGACATTGATTTAACTGCTGTTGACTTTGGTGCAGCCACCGTTACAGGTGAATATGAAGCTGGTACCGTAGTAAACGCTGGTTTATCCCTGGTTGTTGAAGGCCAAGACGAAGACGGTTACTACAAGACCGGTCTTGAGTACAACTTCTACTGCGCAGCCTGCCATACCGACTACGAGCGTAAGCTGACAGCCGGCGCCGTTATCGATGGCGAACCCGCTGGCGGCGGTGCAGGCGTCCTGACCGGTATCTACTCCGATGCTCACCGTCACACCACCCACAGAACAGCTGCTGATCAAATGACAATTCAAGACACTGGCGGCAACATGATGTGCGTATCCTGCCACTATGTACACGGCACAGACGCTCTGATCATGAAGACTGCCGACGAAAGAGTTATCGGTACCATGGCACTCGAAGCCGGTGAACCTGGTACTGAAGAATTCAATGCAGTTGTTAATGCCAACAAGGACATCAACACCAGCTCCGCCATTAAGCGTCACACCAACATGGCCGTTTGCTGGGGCTGCCATAGCGGCACCAAGAACGATGTCTTCGTAAACACCGACTACTTCTGGAATGATGTTGACACTTATGACGATACTTTTGACAGTACTCGCGGCTGGTGGGAAGCTAGAGACTAAGTAATAAAATCCCTGTGAGGTGCCCCCTGCGGGGCACCTCACACTCTCTTAAAAATACAGACCGGCGCCGCATTGTGCGGCAGGAAAACCATGTGCTGTAATTCATTTTTAAATACAAGCCTACAGGAGGAGAAAACATGAAGAACCTTAACAAAAAAGTACTACTGGCCGTGATTGCGGTCGCGGTGGTCCTGGCGGGCGCCACAGGGTTTTACCTGCTGGGAGACGGCGCAGCCGTAGGAAGTGCCGGTGGCACCGGCAATGATAACGATCAAGCAAGTGAAGTGGTGCAAACGGGTAACAGCGGCTTCCCGGTCTCCGAGCTGGACAGCCGGGTGTACTCCGTGGTGGAAGACTTTTTACAGGCCCAGGTGGAAAACGACCAGCATGCGGTGCTGTCTTTACTCTCCACTGAACACCGCGCCGAATGGCGGGACGATTCCTTCCTGGTATCGGAGCGGGCTTTTGAAACCTTTGATGAGGTACGGCTGGACGATCTGAAGATGGGAGTCATCGACTTCCAGCGCGTGGACGGTACAGACCTGGCCGCAGTATATCTTAACTACAGTATCCAGTTTATCCGGGATAACGAAGTGGTTACCCAGGCGGATGTGGTGGAAGAGGTTGGCCTGTCCCTGGAAGGAGAGGACAACTGGGTCATCGACCGCAACATGCGCTCCGTAGCGTCTGCCAAATAAATTAGAAATTTCCGTGCTGCGCCTTAGGCGTGGCACTTGGAGTATATAGGCAACAAACAGGACAGCAGGGCAACACTAAAACGAGTGGAATTTTAACAAGCTATAATAATTTTTTAGAACCGGAATCCGATGTTTTGTCGGATTCCGGTTTTTTTTCTACAAAGTGTACAGGTTTTGGTTATCTTTCGTTCTGTTTCTCAATAACTATGGTAAAGAAATTGAAAGTATTTGCGGAAGGTTGGTGATTCATGCGACGGCGAAATGTGTTCAAACTGTTACGGTTTTGTGATAAAATTGTAAAAAAGTACTGACTGCATGAACTGGACAGAATTGGTGTTCCGGTTTTTTTTGTCTCTGGAATTAAATCGCTATACAAAAAGAGTTGGGCGTGAACTTTAAATGGGGGGGATTGACGGGGCATAGTTTGTCTTTCTCTTATGCAGTAGCTTATCAGGGTTTGTATCAATAATAACAAGAGGGGAAGGTTGGTGACTTATGAAGGCCGAAACCAGGTATCCCTTAGTTGGTCTTTTATTGATTCTGCTTGTTTTATCCGGTGCCATGTTGGCCCTGGCTGGCGGAGGTTTCAATTACAGTGAACTAAGTCCCAGAAACGGAGCGACGGTGAGATCTCCGGATACCACCATTCGCGCCTCTGTGACGGCGGATGCCAACATTGTGGCAAACTCTGCACAGATTACCATTAACGGTGAAACCTATAATGCTACCTTTACGGAGTGGTTTACGCCAAAAGACGGTGAAATTAAATACAATGCCAAGAATTTGGCCGACGGTATGTATAATGTGGAGTTTTCGCTGGAAGACGTAAATGGCGATGTGGGGAAAAGGGCCTGGCAGTTTACGGTGGCGGTGCCGCCGGTAATCAGCGAACTGCAGCCTAAAGACAAGTCAGCTCACCGGACGGTGGATTTGATTGGGGCTAAGGCTGTGGACCCCAACGGTACGGTGGAAAGTGTGGTGCTAAAAGTAAATGGAGAGGCAGTGGATGCGGACTTTGATGCCGAAACCGGTTATGTCTCGTATGAGCCTGGGGATTTGCCGGACGGGGAGAATACTGTAACATTGACGGCTACCGATAATTCCGGCCTTTCCACCACAAGAAACTGGTCCTTTACCACCGATAACACACCTCCGGCTTTTAGCAATGTAGTGCCTGCCGACGGTGCCGTGCTGGAAAACGGGCCTCCCAAGGTTTCGGTACGGATTGTCGATGAGCAAAGTGTATTGGTTGAAGATTCGATTAAGATGTTTATTAATGGCGAAGTGGTTGCGGCTACGCTGGAATTTGATTATGACCTCTGGACTCAGAAATACGATAAGCAGAAAGCAACTCTCACCTATCCGATTACCTCTTTGCCCCATGGCACTGTGGAGGTACGGGTGGAGGCCAATGATGCGGCGGGCAATGAAGGGGTCTTAACCTGGGAGTTTACCATTGCCTCACTGCCGAAGATTCTGGAGATTCATCCTGCTCCCAATACTGCTATTACCAGTAAGAGGCCGATTATTACCATTGATGTGTTTTCCAGTGAAGCGCTGACTCAGGACAGTGTTACGCTGAAGACTAAGGGCAGCGTGGTCGGTACTGAGTGGACTGAGCTGGGCGACAATAAGTACAGGGTAACATATCAGCCGCAGAATGAGTGGATGTTGGATGAAGAGGTGACTCTGGAGTTTACGGCGGAGAACTCTGCAGGGCAGAGTGTGACTAAAGAGTGGTACTACCTGGTGGATGTCTTTGGTGATATGCCGGGGACCGGTGACGTATCCGGTTGTGTCCACTGCCACGATAACGCGGAGATAAAGGGTAGGCTGTGCGGTGATTGTCACGGTTACGATATTGATGATTGGCACAGTACCTGCTTCGACTGTCATTCGCCGGATAGTGTTTATTTCCCGGGGGGACATTACGGCTATACTTTTGGCAGTTATCCCCATGACATGACCGAGGATCATCTGGTAAATCCCGAAGAACTGATTGGCTGCCGGGGCTGCCATTCCAAGGTGCTGACCAGGGAGCATAACCGTAAGGACTATACCTGTGGGACTTGTCACGCCCATGAATCGGAGACTATTATGGATGCCATCGCCGAAGGCCGGCGCGACTGCTTTGCCTGCCATACCGGGGAAGCGGCGGGTCAGGTGCATCCGCCGCATGAAGTGACGTATGGAGAGGTGTGCGGAGAATGTCACGGCTATGATATGATGACGGAAAAGGTGGAGCATAACGATAACTGCAGTGGCTGTCATGCCAGCGATAATCAAGTGTATCAGGAAGCTATCCTGTACAATAAGGGCAGCTGCTTTGACTGCCATGAAACTCCGCACGGGGTATATATGGCCACCGTGCCGGAAGATGTGTTCCTGTACGGTAATGTGAGTTGGGGTACACCGCAGAACGCAGAGATTTTCAGTGGAGAAGCCTGGTTGCCGGCACAGCTGGATAACTCTGCGGGGCGGGTCTTGTTTAGCAGCCGGGCCACACTGGATGCGTCCGGTCTCTATGGCCTGTATCAGAGCCAGATGGAAGATGCGGGGTGGACGCTGCTGGATAGTTCCCTTGATGGCGACGGCTTTACCCTGGAATTTAAGAAGCGAAACCGCTATTGTACAGTTTGGTTGTACAGCGGAGATGTACCCGGAGGCGAAGGAAGTAATCCCGCCGGGTCCAGGTTGAAGGTGGCATATCATTAAAGCTTGGCATGGGGCAGCGTATGCTGCCCCATGCTTTAACTAAGACCTGAGTAGCGTTAAAGTTGGAATTTTTTGTTGCCCATTAGTACTTTTGTAGCAGGACTTTTGCCTTGAAACGCGAATATATAATGGGAACGTTATATCTTTCACGATGGAGGGGCAACAGGCATGCGACAGAGAACAACTTGGTTTATCTTACTGGTTTTTGTTGTGGCGATTGTGGCTGTGGGGTGCGGGAACAGTCAGGCAGAACAGGATAAAAAACTGGAGGTAGCGGCATTCCAGTATGCCAGGGGAGAAGTTCAGTCCCGCCTTCCTTCACCTAATTCCGCCGTATTTCCCGGGTTTGAGACTGTGAATATTATCGAGCATGATGACGGCACCTTAGAGCTTTCCGGCAGGGTAGCACATACTGCCGGCGGACAGAGAGCCAGTACTAATTTTAATATCATTGTTTATCAGGAAGGAAACGGACTGTGGCGGACAGAGTCGCTGGATTTGGATCTGTAGAAGGTTTTTAAGCAGGATTATTTCTGCGGTACTTGCGGTACTTATGGTTCGCTTTGCACAGAAAATACAACATGAAAAACACAGCAGTGCCCGGCGATTGCCGGGCATTTTTGGGTTTTAAGAGAAACATGTTTGTCCGTGCAGCATATAAATTAGATGACACTATATATATGAGCCCCATTTACGGTGAAAGGGGATATGGATATGGAAAACCTGCATTGGGGGTGCAGGGCTTTGGGTACACAAGTACGGCGGTTGATCGTTGGGCTTGTGGTTTTTGTGGTTGTTGTAGCCATGCTGGCTATTGCTGAGGCGGGGGGTACTTTTAGTGAGCATACCCCCGCTGACGGTGCTACGGTTAATATCTCTAACCCCAGGGTATCGGTGTACATTACTGGCGGTAGCAGTCGGCTTGAGGAAAGTTCTGCTGTGGGGACGTTAAACGGTGAACCGGTTGCTGTGGAGTTTCTGCATAAAGGGCGTTGGGAAAGTGATAGCTGTGGTTCCTGGTATGTGGTGGAAGACTATACGCAGGGGACCGCATCTTTTAGTACCTTTGGCTTAGAGAATGGTACATATGATGTGGAGATTAGTGTGATGGACAGGGCCGGTACTACTTTTACCGAGCAGTGGTCCTTTACGGTGGAGACGCAAGTGCGTTTTATAAATCAGCTGCCTTCAAGCGGTAGTACAAGAATGGATGCTCAGCCACGGATTTCTGTGCGGGCTGCAGATGGGACAAAAGATGCGGATAACGTGCGGATGTTTGTTAATGATGATGAGGTTGTGGCCACTGTGGCTCCTTTAAGCGGCAATGTGTTGGAAATTTCCTATACGCCGCAAGAGAGGCTGCCGGAAGGTGAGAATTTTGTCCGGGTAGAGGTGTTTGATACTGCTGAAGGCGAGTATAAGGCCACCAGCTGGAGTTTTATTGTGGATGCGGCGCCAAAGGCCAGTGAATGGACTCCGGCCAGGGGAGGTACTACTGACACAGCGTCTCCCCTAATATCTGTATTGGTAACGGATACCTTTGACCATTTGGATGGAGAATCGGCAACGGCTAAGTTAAATGGCGAAGTTGTGGATGCTGTATTTAGAACCACTGAGCTGCATGATTCCTGCGGATTTTTGGGCTATGATTACCGGTCCGGTACCATTAGTTTTCAGGCAGAGGGGCTGCAGGATGGAGAGCATATCTTTGAGATAAGTATTGCCGATGTGGTCGGTAATGTGTTGGAGGAAAGCTGGTCGTTTACAGTGGCGGAAGCTCCAAAGATCAGTGATTTGTATCCGGAAGACGGCATTGAGGTGGGGGGCATTTCTGAGGTGTCCGCTGTTGTTACCGATAACAGTGCTGTGGACTGGGATAGTGTACGGCTATATAGAAACGGGGAACTTATGGAGCATAGTGTTGATGAGGGTACTGGGAAGGTAGCCTATAGTGGTGATTTTCCCGATGGTAATTACCAGATTAAGCTGGAAGTAAGTGATATGGCGGGCAACAGCAGTACCGCTGAGTGGAGTTTTGTTACTGTGGCTTCGCCTCCCACTTTAAGTGACTTGCGTTTCTTCACTGATGGGATGAAGATTACAGACGGTATTTTGAAGTTTTATGCCAGGCTTAATCATCCCGTTGATATGAAAGACAATGTGACGTTAAAGGTAAACGGTGAGGCTTTGGATATTGACTTTTTGTTCAGAGGGTTTTGGGATACCTGCACAGATAAATATATAGTAACTTCCAGAAAAGAAGCTACTG
Organism: Dethiobacter alkaliphilus AHT 1; assembly: GCF_000174415.1. NCBI lineage: Bacteria > Bacillati > Bacillota > Dethiobacteria > Dethiobacterales > Dethiobacteraceae > Dethiobacter > Dethiobacter alkaliphilus. The sequence continues at coordinate 114,851 of NZ_ACJM01000006.1, read as the reverse complement.
TAACTTTTGAGGACTTTGTGGGTGACGGACAGCATACCTTAGAGCTTTATGCCGAGGATAAGTTTGGCAATAACAGGACTTGGACCTGGACATTTGAAGTTGAGGCACCGCCCACTATTTCCAATGTATCGCCGTTTAAGTATGGTTTAGAGGATATGCAGCCCACTATCTCTGCTGTGGTTAAAGATAATGATATGTTGGCTTCCATTGTGTTTGAGCTAAATGGAGAGGTTATTGAGGATTATGAATATGACAGTGTTAGTGGTAAGTTGACTTATACGCCGGCTGAGCCGTTGGCAAATGAGATGAATTATACAGTGACGTTGACGGCCACCGACGGTATTGGCTTGGTTGCCGAAAGAACTTGGTCCTTCAATATCAATACCTGGCCGGATATGGCTGACTCCAATATCAGTAACTGTACTGCCTGCCATGAAACCCAGAATAACAGGCCGGAGCATTATGAAGCAGTGCATCGCGGTTTCCTCTTTGATGGCCATGACGGCAGGGTGGACTGCTATTCCTGCCATAACTATGTGACCAATCTTGATGTCTGTGATGATTGCCATAATCCTGACCATGAGTTGTACGATGCGCCGAATTGGCCTCCGCACGGTTATAACCCGGATAAAACATATTCGCCACGGAGTTTCAGTGATTCTGTACCGCTACGGGTTACTACTAACAGGGAAAACTGGGATTGTATCATTTGCCACCAGCCCGGAGCAGGTACACAGCGTAAAATTACCAACAGGGTATATGAGCCGCTTAACAATCACGATATTCCTCAGCTTCACAGGGCTGATGCAGATAATTGCGCCGAGTGTCATGCCATGTCGCTGACCAGGGAGCATGCCCGGGATGGGCGAAGTGATGAAAACGGTGGGCCCATAACCTGTGTGACGTGTCATGAGAGTACCAGAGATGATGTGCAGACTGCCATTGATACGAAGAATCTGGATTGTGGGGCCTGTCATGGCATTGATGCCGGCGGTTCGGGCCATGCGGAGATGCATGAAGTGAACTTGGGTGGACAATGCAGAGACTGCCATGGCAGCAACATGATGACGGAAAAAGTGTACCATGAGAGAGAAGGTTGCAAGGAATGCCATGATAGTGCGGAGCCCAGAGTGCAGAGGGCCATTCAGTTCCAGAACCGGACCTGCTTTGGTTGTCATGAAGAACCGCATGGTGTGAGGATGAGTGTGGTGCGGGATGATATTGCGCTGTATGGTGGGGTGAGCTGGTCTAAGCCGGATCCGGTGAGTGTCTGGGTTGGTGAAGGTTGGCTGCCTGATGAATTGAATAATGAGATGGCCTTGGTGTTATACAGTACGGCGGCACAGTTAAGCAGTAGTGCTGTTAACCAGTTCTACAAGACGGAGATGGCTGAGAATGGCTGGACTTTAATTGAGGAAGTGCCGGGAGAAGACGGTACGTTTAGCCTGATGTTTAAGAAAGGCCGGAGGCATTGCCTGATTATGTTCTACCAGGGCATGTCACCAACCAGTGGCACAGGGCAGGGTTACAGGATTATGACAGTCTACAATTAATGGGGGAGTGATAGATCTGGCAGGCCGGATATCACCGGCCTGCCCTTTTTTTGCCGGTAGACCATTATTTACACAAAAGAGAGGGGGACAGGTGGATGAGGAAATGGTTTGCATTCTTGGTTGTTGTGCTGCTGGGTGTTAGTTTGGCAGGTTGTGGCGGAAGTGGTGCGGGGGCAGAGGACGGTACTGTATTGGAAGATTTGACAGAGGTGCGGATAGCTTATATTGCCATGCCTTTAGCTTCGCCTCAGGCTTTAATGGAGGAAGAGACGGGACTGTTTGAGGAGCTGTTGGGAGAGCTGGGTGTGACGGTTGAGTGGGTGCAGACAAGGGGCCGTGACGGCACCGGGCCATTGATGGACAATTTGGAAGTGGATTTTATCTATATTCCGGCCAACAATTCGTCTTCTTATATTTCTGAAACCAGCCAGTTTGGCGGCAGTGATAACTTTAGGATTATAGCCGGCTCTGCTTTAAACAAAGATGGTAATGTGCTTGTGGGCGGGCCGTTTGTAGACAGTCTGGTTGAGCTGGACGGTATGACGGTGGGAATTGTTAATTACAGCTATGTTGAAGAGTATATGCTAAACAGGCAGTTGGAAACGGTGGGCCTTAGTACGGAGTTTATTGGTGGTACGGTAAAGGTTGAACATACTGACTGGATACATACCTTTAATGAAAACTTTGAAGCGGGAGAGTATGATGCCATTACCACCAGGGCTGCCAACTTAGACAACGTGCTGGACCGTGTACCGGAAGCAAAGGAGATTATTAGGCTAAATGAAGGAAATATGTTTGGAGAATATGTTCCCCAGGTGATGCTTTTGGCGCGAAGGGACTACATTGAAAGCTACCCGCAAGTGGTAAAAGCTATGCTACGGGCTCATGTGCGGGCTACTTTGGCAGCAGAACAGGCGGGTGCAGAAGTATTGGGGCAAAAATCAATGGAACGCTATACTTATTATTTTGAGGAAGTGCTGGAAGCTGAAGATTATCCTTCTTATCCGCTGGAGCATTTTGTCCGCACCTACCAAAATGCTTTGCCTACTTATGATCCGGATATTGCATTTTTTGAAGATGTGTACCAGTATATGTCTGCCGCCGGGCATTTGGATAAGAGCTTTGAGCAAATGCTGAATTACAACCTTCTTAATGAAGTGTTAGCAGAGGAAGGGTTGGCGGAAGTTACGAAATAACAGAAAATACCGGTTCCAAAATGGGAATTATCATTATGTTTTGCTTGACAAAAAGCGTTATAATACTAAGAACAAGCAGCAACCTGGACGGTTGCTGCTTGTTTGTGAGTAGACAGTGCATGAATCTAAACGTCAGATTAAGTAAGGCGCCGGCAGTTTGTTTTACCGCCAGAAAGGCGCCGCTCTATAAAGTCGGATCCGATAATTTTATCGGATTTTTTTTTGTTGTTCGCGTTTTTTTACTCTACCGTTCATAAATTCTAAGTTATGATTCCCTTTTAGTGTGGTGGTGTTCTGCTTCATGTTTGGGCGGCAATAATCCTTTTAGCCATATGGACTACAATGTAGAGTGTGACGGTTCAAAGTACAGCCCTTGTTAAGCTCAGAAGCTTGTCCACTTAAAAAGTTTCGGCCTGTGAAATGGTGAACAGCTTCACAAGCCTTAATAGATTTTTAGGGCTTAATAACTTTTGACGACGATCCCATCTTTCGTCCCTCAGTTCCGTACCAATTCCCGTTTTTTTTCTCTACCCTTACCCTCATTGTTTTCCAGCTCCCGTTTTTTAGCTAACTCTACCACCGATTCGCAATGCCCTTTAATAGAAACTTTTTCTAATACCGTCACGCCATTAATCCGGCCCATCAGAAGCAAAGAATCATCCCCCTTCTGCGAGTCTGTAATAAGGTTATCATAATTAGGTGGGACTTTTTAGTGGAAAATGTCGACTATAGAGAAAAATTTCACAAATCAAAAAAAGATAGGGCAATTGTCCTATCTTTTTTATAGATAACCGTGCTTTTTTAGCAGCTCGGTTATCTCTTTTTTTGTTTCGGGCTTTAGCTCCGCTTCGTCAACCCACATTTCTATTTTGTTTTTGTTTACCACTTCGGGGGGCAGGAACTCTTTTAGTTCGGTATCTGTTACCAGGCGGCCACGCCGGAAATCCGATCTGCCGAGTAGGTAGTCGGCTGTGCAATGAAAAAAACTGGCGAACTTAGAAAGAAGCTCATCTTCCACCGGCCTTATTCCTGCTTCAATTCTTGACAGGACGCTATTATTTATGCCTATGACTTTTGCAAAGTCACGTTGAGTATAGCCATGTTCTTCACGAAGTAATTTAATTCTTTGCCCTGTTATAACGCCCATGAAAATGCCTCCCTTTGTGGGTACTCTCATGATAATATCACGTTTTGATAACTAAAAAAAGATAAAAAATAGTTAGCTTTGCTAATTTGTACAAATTCGTATTGACTTTGCTGAAATGGCAACATATAATGAGGTTGGGTTGCTGAATTAGCAAACAGCAGGCGGTCACATGCTGAAGAGGGTCTTGCACCAGTACAGTTCGCATTCTCTTCACCGAATCCATCGGTGCCTATGTGGCCGTTTACAGATACAGTAATGTTGACTGTTTCGTTAACCTCTATTGGTAGCAACGCGGGAAACCGCTGCTATATCTCCATAACCTGCGCGAGAAAGGAGGTGCATGCAATGCGTATATGCGAGATCACAAAGTCAACCCCTATTAAAGGAGGAAGGTTTATGAAAAAGTTCAGTTTAATTATGGTTTTGACCATGGTTGCCATGCTGGTATTTGCCGGCTATGCAATGGCAGCTCCCACCGACTCCCTGGAAGGCTTCGGCGGGCAGTACGACGGATATGATGAAGGTCCAGATGGTGAACCTGTAACCAGATATACCCGCAGCCAGGATACATCGCCGTACTATAATCAAGACGGAGATGGTCTTAGCCAAGGCGTATGGGATGGCCAGAATATGCTGGATCCCCGCCTGCTTGACGAAGAAGCTTTTGTCTACGAATATGTGGATCAGAATGGCGAAACTTATGAGTTCCCCGTAGTTAACGCCAACCGCTCCGGCGAAAAGACCGGCAAGTGGAACAACTTCCGCCGCAACATTTCGGGCCAGGCTGTCCACACACGCTTTTCCACAAACACCAACTCTTGCGCTTCTTGCCACATGACTCACACCGCCCAGGGCGCCAACCTGCTCTTTAGGGCCAACAACTACGCTACCTGTGCCGCCTGTCACGACGGCTCGGGTATCGCTTTCTTGAATGTATTCAAACCTTCTTCTGCAATTCCTTTCGATGAGGAGGGTAAACAGCTTGGCGGCACCTGGACAACATCCGGTACTTTCGGTGTTGACCCCGCCATGAACGGCTCCGTTCACCTGGCAACCGGTGATGTGGCCAACGCTGCCGCCCCCGGCGGTAACCGTGTAGGCGTTGACAAGTTTGGTAACGAGGAAGATGTCGGTGACTGGAGCGCAGACTTTAGCTGCACCAGCTGCCACGCTGCTCACGGTTCCTACAGCTTCCGTCTGTTGCACTGGAACACCAACAACATTTCCAACCGTACACCTGAGCAAGGCGGTTTCTGGTTTGAGGGACTGGAGATTGATGAAAACGGTAACCTGTGGCTGAGAGATCCCGAAATTACTCCGGCTTATGGTTTTGAAGAAGTGGGAGATGACTACATGGTAACCGCTCCTCTGCTCTATGAGACTTTCCGCCGCGACATAGATTCCCTTTGGATTTATGATGCCAACGGAGAATCTATTGGAAATGGTCGTGGCGACAGGCTTACGCCTGCTGAAGTAGCCGGATACATTGATTTTGGAGCCGGCACCATCGACCCAGCTATTTATGATGGTGATATATCAACTGTAACTGTCGACGTAGGACTGGTTCTGGTAGTTGAAGGTACAGACGAAGACGGTCGCTACAAGACCGGTTTGGAGTATAACTTCTTCTGCGCAGCCTGCCATACCGACTACGAGATGGAGCTTACAAACGCCGCTATCGGCTATAATACTGACGTAGCGTGGCAGGCAGAGCGTGACAGATGGGTACAAGGCCGTGCAATGACACTGACCGGTATCTACTCCGATGCTCACCGTCACACCACCTATCGCGGCGGTTACGACAACATGGACATTCTTGACGTTAATGGCAACATGATGTGCGTTTCCTGCCACTTCGTCCACGGTTCTGACACTCTGATCATGAGCACTGCCGACGAAAGAGTTATCGGCGCAGCAGGCACTGAATATGAGCTCAATGGTAAGACTTTCGAAGAGTACGTCGAGGACAACATGGACATCAACACCAGCTCCGCCCTGAAGCGCCATACCAACATGGCTGTTTGCTGGGCCTGTCATAGCGGCCAAAGAAATGATGTCTTCGTGAACACCGACTATTTCTGGAACGATATTGGTGACTATGACGATACCTTCGAAGACATTCGTGGCTGGAACCCCCGCTAACTAGTTAAAATTAAGCATAGCAACAAACCCTGTGAGGTGTCCCCTACGGGGCACCTCACTCTCCCTTACCGCAGGCGGCGTCGCTTTTCCGGCAGGTAAGCCGGTGACTGTCTAAGTGAAAGCGCCGTCGGCGGTAACGGAGAGGCAAAGTCCACACACCGGGAACAGGTATTTTGTTTTTTGACCAAATGGGGGTTAAGCCGTGGAAGAAGAGTGGAAGTACTTGAAAGCACAGGGACTTGATTTGACTTTAACGAGTGCAGGTCGTGATATTTGCAGTCAATATTCATTCCTTAATGGGGGGAATGATGTAAGCTGGGCAGGCCTGATATCATCGGCCTGCCACTTTTTTTGCTTCTTGGCTTAATAACTAAAGGGTTATAAGTGAGAAGACAGGTTATTTGCCTAGAGGCCTGTGAATTCATGGCAGTGAAAGATTGGGGGCAGATTGGCAAATAGCAGAAAATACCGGTTTGTATCTGGTGATTATGCTTTACTATCTATAATGAATCGCGTTATAATACTAACAGAGAAAGAGCAGCAACCTGGACGGTTGCTGCTTGTTTGTGAGGAGGCAGCGCATGAATCTACACGTCAGACTTAGTGAGACCAGACGCCGGCTTCATGCTGTGGCAGAAACGGGATTTGCGCTGGATAAGACCCGGAACCTGATTAGTCAGCTGTTGGTCCAGGAAGGGCTTGTGCCTGTGGAGCGGGCCGGCGGTATTGTGACTGAGTCGGGAGAAGGGAAGAATTGCATACTGCTGCGTGCGGATATGGATGCACTGCCTGTCAGAGACGGTAAGGATGTGGCCTATAAATCTGTCCATGAGGATTGCTGTCATGCCTGCGGGCATGATGCGCATATGTCCATGGTTTACGGCAGCTCTTTATTAATGAAGGAAGAAGAGTTGGGTGGAAGAGTACGGTACATGTTTCAGCCGGCGGAGGAGTGTCCCCCCGGTGGTGCTTTGGGTATGATTGAAAGCGGTGTCCTGGATGGGGTGGATATGGCCTTTGCCATGCATGTGGCGCCGTGGCTGCCCTTTGGTGCTGTGGGTATAAAAGAGAATATTGTTATGGCGGCGGCGGATAACTTTAAAGTGACTGTGCGGGGCCGGGGTGGACATGGTGCCATGCCCCATGAAGCGGTGGATGCGGTGTTGGTGGCCTCCCATGTGGTTACCGGATTGCAGGCTTTGGCCAGTCGGATGGCTAACCCGTTGGAGCCTTTGGTGGTTACCGTGGGTAAGGTTCGTGGTGGTACTGCGGCCAATGTTATTGCCGATGAAGTTATTCTGGAAGGTACTGTGCGTACTTTGAGTACGGAACTGCAGGGAAAGCTTCCGGGTTGGATTGAACGGACCGCTAAAGGTATCTGCGATGGGTTTGGTGCGGAGTGTGAGACAGAGTATAGGCTTGGGTATCCGGTTTTAAAGAATTGGAACAGTGGTTTGGATGTGGTGACGGAAGCGGCAGGGAAAGTTGTGGGAGATAAGATTGTGCGGATGGAGAAGCCTCTGATGGGTGGAGAAGATTTTGCTTATGTGTTGGAGCGGGTGCCGGGAGCGTTTTTGTTTTTGGGTACCGGTGATGAGCAGCATTCTTATCCTTTGCATCATCCGTGCTTTGACTTTAATGAAGAGGTTTTGTCTGTGGGAGCGGAATTGTTAAGGGAAATTACCAAGGTTGCTTTGGGGAGGCTGTAAAAATTCCGCCTGTCGGAATTTTTCTATAGCATTAACCATATGTTTGTTATAAGATATAATTAATAGGGTAAATATTTTACAGGTATAAATAAAAATTCTAAAAAATAATATGACAAGAAGGAATATTCTAAAAACTGTCGAACTATAGTTTTATATCTTATAACCAATATAGGTTATTTTAATTAGAGAATAAAACAGGGAGGGTTTGGAGAATGGAGATTATTGTCTGTATCAAACAGGTACCGGACACCACAGAGGTCAAAATTGACCCTGAAAAAGGTACGCTTATGCGTGAAGGGGTACCAAGTATTGTGAACCCGTTCGATAAGAACGCGGTGGAGGCTGCTCTGCAGCTAAGAGATGAAAAAGGCGGTAAGGTAACTGTAATTACCATGGGCCCGCCGCAAGCTGTGGATGCTTTAAGGGAGTGTCTGGCCATGGGTGCTGACGAAGCTGTACTGCTCAGCGACCGTGCCTTTGCCAGCTCCGACACCTGGGCCACTTCTTACACTTTGGCCATGGCCATTGAAAAGATTGGCAACTATGACTTAATTCTTTGCGGTAAGCAGGCCATCGACGGTGACACTGCCCAGGTTGGCCCGGGGATTGCCGAGCATATCGGTCTGCCGCAGGTAACTTATGTACAGAAGATCCGTGAAACCAACGATGACGGTCTGGTAGTAGAGCGGGCCATCGAAGGCGGTTATGAAGTGCTGACCGTGGGTCTGCCGGCTATGATTGCTGTGGAGAAATCCATTAACGAGCCGCGCTTCCCCACCATGATGGGCACCATGAAAGCTCATAAGAAAGAAGTACCCACCTGGGGTGCTGCTGAAATCGAAGCTGATGAAGATAAGCTGGGCATGAACGGTTCCCCCACCCGTGTTAAGCGGATTTTTGCTCCGGAGCGCAAGAGCCAGGGCGAAATGATCGAGGGTGACGATGAGAACCAAGTATGCACTTTGTTAGTTGAAAAATTATTGGATAAGAAAGTTATATAGGGGGTGACTTGAAATGGGTGTAAAAATTATTGTAGATGAATGTATTGGCTGTGAAGCCTGTATAGATGCGTGTCCGTTTCCTGGCGCCGTTGAGATGAAAGATGATGTGGCGGTTCTGACCGACAAGTGTACCGGTTGCGGTGCTTGTGCAGATGCCTGCCCCAGCGATGCCATTGAAGTGGAAGAAACAGAAGTCAAGGTTGATGTAGATATTAAAGACTACAGAGGCGTTTGGGTATTTATCGAGCAGCGCGATAAGCATATTGCCGGTGTTGCTCTGGAATTGGTAAGTGAAGGCCGTAAGCTGGCCGACGAGCTTGGTGTGGAGTTGGCCGGTGTTGTACTGGGTGAAGACGTGGAAGATCTGGCTAAAGATGTCTTTGCTTACGGTGCCGATAAGGTATATCTGGTGGATGGCCCGGTATTTAAGGACTATCGTACCGATCCCTACACCGATGTTATCGTTGATATGATTAACGAATACAAGCCGGAAATCGTGCTCTTTGGTGCTACCAACAACGGTCGTGACTTCGCTGCCCGTATTGCGGTACGCGTTCATGCCGGTCTGACTGCCGACTGCACCGAGCTGAGCATTGACCCCGAAACCCGCGAACTGTGGCAGACCCGTCCTGCCTTCGGTGGTAACATTATGGCCACCATCATCTGCCCGCAGCATCGCCCGCAGATGGCAACAGTTCGTCCCAAGGTTATGAAGAAAGCCGAGCCGGACTACAACAAGACCGGTGAGATTGTACGTGTACAATCTGATGTTAAAGAAGAAGACATCTCCACCAAGATTCAGGAAATCGTGGAGCATGCTGTTAAGACCCTGAACCTGGCCGAAGCCGATATTATCGTATCCGGTGGCCGTGGTATCGGTGGTCCCGAGAACTACCATCTGATTGAAGAGCTGGCCAACGCCCTAAACGGAGCTGCCGGTGCTTCCCGTGCCGCCGTTGATGCCGGTTGGGTACCTCACTACCGTCAGGTAGGCCAGACCGGTAAAACCGTTGCTCCCAAGATCTATGTAGCTTGCGGTATCTCCGGTGCTATCCAGCACTTGGCCGGTATGCAGACCTCTGATGTAATCATCGCCATCAACAAAGATCCGGAAGCGCCCATCTTCAAGGTGGCCACTTACGGTATCGTAGGCGACCTGCACAAGGTTGTACCCATCTTGACCAAGAAGTTCCAGGAATTAAAAGAAGCTAACTAATTAGCATACAACAGCTAAGCCTGCCGATTCTGTCGGCAGGCTTTTTTTAGCTGAGACTCCCGGGACGGTTCTCGTTGTCTCACATCTTCCTATATCTTGTGGTTTAGTTTGCACTGTTAATTAAGGCGGGAATTTTTAGCAGGGTAATGCAGAAAACTATTAATGATCAGGTTTTTAGGGAGATGTGGCCATGTTAAGAAGAATGACAGAGTTTATCTTTGAAATTGTGATAATTATTTTTTATAAAACGATGGACAGGCTGCCGGTGGTGCTGGTTTCCTTTGTGCTGGGGGCTATGTTTACGGCGGCGGTTTTGTTTTTTGATATTCCGCTGTTTGTGGCCTTTTTTTCCCGGCAGGTGGGCAATATTTTAATCTCTGTATTTTCCGGTGTTTTGGTGGGGGTCTCGGTTTCTGTTTATTTGTCCTACCGGCAGCTGGTAAGGGATTTGATAATTTCTTCAAGGAAGACCATTCGCTCATTGGTTTTGATCTCGGGAGAGCTGGAGGCTTTGAGGGAGACGGATATTCAGTTTGATGCCCGGGCCAGGATGGAATTGTTGAAGCTGGTCCACAAGGTGAAGGAAAACGGGTATGAACTGGTGGAGTATGATGTGCGCTATCCTAAGGAGATGAGAGAGGAGTTTCGGGAGATAAAGAAGGATTTACTTAATATCTATTTGAAGATTGATATGGCGCTTAGTGATAAGAGTGTATCCATGGATCTTTTGGAACAGGTGGAAGAAGATATTGAGGGCTTGATGAATGAGTATATGTTGAAGTTTCAAAAGAAACTGCGGGGGTTTTTTGTGCCGAGGGTGGCGGATTTGAAAAGAAGCGGCTGACAGGGCTGATAAAGCCCTGTTTTTTAATTGAGGATAAATTGTTACTAAAATATGTCTTGTTTGCGACTGGCCGTAGAGGAATTATTTAGCGGTGCGTCGAATATATGGATTAGTACAAATGTACTATTTTTTTAAATTGAGTAGTTGTTCTTAATTTCACATCAGGAGCGTAACGTATAATGAGTGAGAAAGGTTCGGCAACAACGTATTTGGTGGCGGTGTTGGTGATTCTGCTGGGAGCTGCTTATGTGGCGGTTTATTTTCACGATGATTTGTTTGCAGTGGAACGAATGGAGCGTTCTGATTATGAGTTTGAGCTGGCCAGGCAGACGGTGGAGGCCAATCCCTATAACTGGGATGCCAAGATTGTGTTGGGCAAGGCGTACTACTACCGGAAAGAATATGCTTTGGCGGCGGAGTTGTTCAAAGATGCTTTGCAGATGGATGAGGAAAACAGTGAGGCTACTTATTACCTTGGGTTATCTAAGATGGGCCTGGAGGAATATGAGGAGGCTGAGAAATATTTGCGACAGGCTGTGTCCCTGGCCCGGTATCCTGACCAGTTGTATTATGCGCTGGGTGATGTGGCCATGGCCAAAAACGATTATGAAAGTGCTATAGATTATTACCTGATGGCTCGTGAAAGGATGCCTAATACCTCCGATGTGTTAATCAGCCTGGCCGGTGCTTATGAGGCCGAGGGTATGCTAGACGAGGCCATTGAATTGCTGGAAGATGCCGGTCGCTTTTCCCCCGAACTGGTAGACCAGTTAAACAGGGAAATACGGAGAGTAGAGCAGAAGCGGTAGAGGGGGATAAAAATGACGCAAGCAGAAATTCCTGTGGAAAATAAGTCGAACCCCAAAAAGCACAAGTATATTCAGATTGTCCTCGGGTTGTTAATTGCTTTGGTACTACTCTTTTTGTATTTGTTTTTGACAAAGAATCCACTGCTGTGGAATGTACCTCTTTTGCCGGACCGGATGCTGACTCCGGATTTTCTGTTTCACTTTGATTCGGCCGGCCTGGATACGCCGCGGGGGGTTTCTTCCGACCCCTTTGACAATGTGTATGTGGCTGATAACCGTAACCGTCGAGTTCGTGTCTTTGATAAAAACGGCAGGGCAGTCAATGATTTTGGCCAGGAACATTTAGAGGCGCCGTTTGATTTGGTGGCGCACAACGGAGCTGTTTTTGTAACCGATCATATTGCCGGAATGGTGCAGCGCTTTAATTTTGGCGGCTCCCATATGGGCACGATTCTGGCCAGCGGTGACGAGGATTTGGGGCTGTTTAGGCCCACAGGGATTACAGCGGATCCGGATACAGGGAACTTATATATTACTGATATTGCGGAACACCGGGTAATTGTCGCTACCCGGGACGGAGAAGTGCTTTTTGAATTCGGCGGCACCGGAGAGGCTGAAGGCAGCTTTGCCTACCCCGGGGGAATAGCGTTGGATGCTGATAAAAACATTTATGTGGCCGATGGCAATAATGCCCGGGTCCAGGTTTTTAACCCCGACGGAACGGAAGTGCTCTATGTCATTTACGGGGGGAGTGCCGACAACGAACAGTTAAGCAGACCTGGTAATGTAGCTGTGGACAGAAACGGTTATATTTGGATAACTGATACTTTTAGTCACCGGGTATTTGTGTTTAACGGGGAGCAGTTAATGACATCCTTTGGCGGCCTTGGTATTGGAGAAGGGGAATTATATTTCCCCTATGGCCTGGATTTTGATGATAACGGAAACATTTATGTTACAGAGCGGGCGTTAGGCAGGATCAGTGTGTTTGGCTATCCCACGCTTACTTCCGGGAGGTGATTTTATTGAATCGGTTAATTAAAATTTCCTTCATCCTTATTGTTGTTGTTGCTCTTAGTATAGGTTTTGTAACCGGAGCTAGCGGCAGCGCACCTCCCCGTTTGGAGGTTATGATTGAGAGGACGCTACGTCTGACGCCTACCCAAACAGTTACCGCTGATAGCGGGAAATCTTTTGTGGTAATTTATTGGGAGGAGCCGGGGAATACGCAGTCACAGTCAAGGCACAGTGTGTATCAGGTTAATGTGAATACCAGTGAAACCGGAATTTCCAGAACAAATCTGGGCAGAGGTGCGCGGGTAACGCCCGGTAATGCCAGGGAATATGAAAAGAATTATATTGGCTACTACCGTTATCCGGCAAGCCATACAGCTAACAACGCGCAGTTGAATAATTACATAAATTATATTATTGAGGTGGGGAGCTCTGCTCCGTACCAGCAAGCGCGGATTTATCCACCCATTCCCAATGCCCATACCAACTACCAGAAGAATTCCGATACCTGCAGCGGATGCCACCGGACCCACTATGCGGAGCACCCCATGCTTTTGAGTCGGAAGATTATGCAGGAGATGTGCATTGAATGCCATGATGGTTCCGCCAGTTCCTATGATGTGATCCGGGGGGTAGCGCGGGTTCCTGGGGGATGGGTAGCGGCCCCGGCCGGGCCGTTTGTGGGTACTGAGGATAATCCCAGCACTTCGTTTCATAATGTGTTTCTGGAAGATGCTTTCGATACCCCGCTGAATCAGCAGTTCTTATTGTATGCACCGGGTAGCGGCGGAGACCGGATGAACCTGACCTGTACCAATTGCCACAGCGCCCACGTCACCGACACCAGCAGCCGGTACCGACTGCTTAAGTTTCCCGAAGGCGCCCCGGAGGTTAACGCCTATTCTTATGTGCGCGGCGGTGAATACAGGGTGCTTTATGTGGACGGTATGAACCAGTTTTGCGGGCAGTGCCATGCAGAATATGATTACGGGTCAAGAAACAATCCCATGGGTTACACAGAACATACCATGTATGAGGGAATTCAAAAGGCAGGAGATTATTACCGTCATCCCACCGGCATAGATATCACCAATTGGATTGGAACGCCAAAGACCACCTTGCCGTTGGAGCACCGTAATAATCGGCAGTACATGACGTGTGGAACATGCCATGTGGCCCATGGTGCGGCGCTGCACAATGCTGATCAGGCATCACCGGAGTTGGCGGAGGATCCACGTCTTGCCGAACGTGACCGCTACAAATATGACGCTGACGGCAACCGGATCTACGACAGGCTGGATGACGGAACAGAAGTGACCTACAGCTCCATGCTTAAACGGCGTGAAGGCATGGGGATATGCCTGGAATGCCATTTGGATCAGGTTTGGGGTAATACTCCCGGAGCACAGTGGTAAAAGGAAAAAGCGGTTCAGCGAACCGCTTTTTTTGCTGGGTATAATAATTATAGCAAGGTATGCGGTATAAAAAGCGCCTTATTTATGGCTATTCTGTTAACGAAACGTTAAACTACTGTGCTTTTTAGTTGTACTTGTTGGCAATATTTGCTGTGGTCTGTATAATGAACATAGAAGGTATAGTCTGGGAATACTACATATAGGGAGGTGCAGATTATGGAACAAGTAGGAACCGTTGTAGATGTTAAAGATGATATAGCGATTGTGGCAGTGCGCCGCCATGAAACCTGCAGTAAATGCGGAGGCTGTGGTGTGGCTGTCAGCGGGCGTGGCGACAATTACATTGAAGCACAGAATGTGGTTAATGCGGTGGTGGGACAGACTGTTAAGGTGGCCACCGACACCAGCAATGTGCTGAAAGCTTCCTTTGTAGTTTATATCGTACCCATGCTGTTTTTGCTGTTGGGTATCTGGCTGGGCCAGGTCATCGACGGTGAATTCGGTGTGATGGCGCGCTTTGATATTGTTTTGGGGATCATCTTTTTGGTGGGTTCCTATCTGGTGGTGCGCGGCTACGATAAGAAGATGGCAGCAGGTGAAAAGCCCGCCTCGGTAATCGAGATTATTGAGGAGCCCGATGCGGGACCTAAGGATGAACAATGTTAGTTCTGGGTTTTGCGGGGAGTCCGAGGAGGGGCGGCAATTCGGAAACTTTGCTGGATGAAGCCCTGGCAGGTGCCAAAGAAGCAGGGGCTGCTGTGGAGAAAGTGATGCTCAGCGAGCTTGATTTTACCCCCTGTATTTCCTGCGGTGCTTGTGAAGAAAGCGGGGATTGTGTTTTTGATGATGATATGCAGGCTTTGTATGATAAAATCGGTGCTGCAGATGCTTTGATCTTTGCCTCACCCATCTACTTTTATGCGGTATCTGCCTGGGCTAAAGGTGCCATTGACAGGGGCCAGGCTCTGTGGGCCAGAAAGTATGTCTTAAAGGATGAGCGCTATACCGCCAAGAAGAACGGATACTTTATCGGTGTGGGCGCAACAAAAGGCGCTAAGTTATTTGACGGTGCCGAACTGACGGTAAAGTATTATTATGATGCGGCGGGCTTTGATCTGGCAGGGAGTCTGTTGGTGCGCGGCATGGATGAAAAAGGCGTGGTAAAGGACTCACCTGAATATTTACATCAAGCCCGAGCTTTAGGGGCACAAGCAGCAAAAAAATGATTGGAGACCGGCAGAATTCCCCATGGATTCGCCGGTTTCTTTCACTGGTTTGAAATTATAACGCTTCGCAATTTGCGAAGCTGCTAAGGAAACCAGTATTGAAATGCACGCGCTGAGGGAACTGAAAAAACGTGCATTTCTTATGTGTTTGGCCGGGACAGGCTCATTTGACAGATTCGGCAGTCTATGGTAAAATCTTTGCAAACTTAATCACATACCTCACCAACGTGGGTGGGGTAGAGGCGCGGGGATCCAAGAGTATTATCTGGGAAATCGGGGAGATTGATGATCAGGTAAGAAAGGGGACACCGCCGAAGCCGGTGCCTTCCTCAGGGCATTGAGCTGGGCCGTCAGTGAATAACTGCCGGACTGTCACCGTATGTACCCTGACATGCGGTGGAGAACTATCTCACAACAAGGGTGTTGGGGTATGCGTCCAGGCTTAGTCGCCGACAGCAAACCTGTCGGCATTTCTATTTTGTGCGGGAAAGCTAAGAACAACGTATAGAAAAGTTTTTCCGGTAAAGCCTGAGAACAAAAGGGAGGAATGAAGATGTTTTTGACGGGCACCATGCGTGTCAACAGCAAAGGCCACTTAGAGGTGGGCGGCTGTGATACGCTCGATTTGGCAAAAGAATTCGGCACTCCTCTGTATGTCATGGATGAAGAGCAGATCCGCAAGAACTGTGCTGAATACCGTGACACATTTAAGGAGCACTATCCGAACAGCCAGGTAGCTTATGCCGGCAAGGCCTTTTTAACCAAAGCCATGTGCCGCCTGGTGGATGACGAAGGACTGGCGCTGGATGTGGTTTCCGGCGGCGAGATTCATACTGCGCTTGCAGCCGGTTTCCCGGCGGAGAAGATGCTGTACCATGGCAACAATAAGACGCCGGAAGAAATTGAGATGGCGCTGGAAAACGGTGTGGGCCGGTTTGTGGTGGACAGCTACTCGGAGCTGGAGTTATTAAATGCTCTGGCGGGTGAGGCCGGAAAAGTTGCCGGGCTGTACCTGCGCATCAAACCCGGAGTTGAAGCCCATACTCACCACTACATTCAGACCGGGCAGGTGGACTCCAAATTCGGTATGGGTCTGGCCGACGGTGAAGCCATGACGGCGGTGAAAATGGCGGCTAAGATGAAGCATGTGGAGCTAAAGGGCCTGCACTGCCATATCGGCTCCCAGATTTTTGACTTAAAGCCTTTCCAGATGGCCGCAGCAGTGATGGTGGACTTTATGCAGGAGATTAAGAAGAAGACCGGCACCGTGATTGGCGAGCTGGATTTAGGCGGTGGGTTTGGTATCCGCTATACCAGAGAAGATTCGCCTTATTCCCTCTCCGGCTTTGTGGAGTTGATTGCCAAGACGGTAAAGGATAAGTGTGCAGAGCATAACTATCCACTGCCAAAGCTGTTGGTGGAGCCGGGCCGCTCCATTATCGGGGAGGCGGGAATTACCCTCTACACCGTGGGCAGCGTTAAGGAGATCCCCGGTGTGCGCAAGTATGTGGCGGTGGACGGCGGCATGATGGATAACCTGCGTCCTGCCATGTATGAAGCAAAATATGAAGCGGTTGTGGCTAACCGGATGAATGACCAGGCGGAAGAAAAGGTCTCCATCGCCGGTAAGGCCTGTGAATCGGGAGATATGTTAATCTGGGATATTGAACTGCCCAAACTGCAGCGCGGCGATTTGATGGCGGTGCTTTCCACCGGGGCGTACCATTATTCCATGGCTAATAACTATAACCGGTTCCCCAGACCTCCGGTGGTGTTTGTAAAAGACGGCCAGGCGGATTTGGTTGTGGCGCGTGAATCGTATGACGATTTGGTGCAAAACGACATAATTCC
This sequence comes from Dethiobacter alkaliphilus AHT 1, assembly GCF_000174415.1. Taxonomy (NCBI): domain Bacteria; kingdom Bacillati; phylum Bacillota; class Dethiobacteria; order Dethiobacterales; family Dethiobacteraceae; genus Dethiobacter; species Dethiobacter alkaliphilus. Next base: position 97,728 of record NZ_ACJM01000006.1, on the reverse strand, counting down.
GGCCCGGATGCAGGCACCGGCAGCTAAGAAAGCTGCCAATTAGGAGGTAGAGCCGATGAGATTTACGAAGATGCATGGTCTGGGAAACGATTTTGTCATTGTGGAAGACTTTGACCTTGGACTTACCAATTATGCGGAGCTGGCAATGGGGCTATGCAACCGTAATTTCGGCATCGGCGCCGATGGATTGGCACTTTTGCAGCCGTCAGAGCAGGCGGCATTTCGCGTCAGGATTTTTAATCCCGACGGCAGTGAAGCGGAGCTTTGCGGTAACCTGCTCAGATGTGCAGGAAAGTATTTGTATGAAAAAGGACACACCGGTGAAACTGTAATCCCGGTGGAGATGTACGATAAAATTAAAGTATTGCGTCTGGCTGTAACAGACGGCGTTGTGCAGTCTGTGGAAGTGGATATGGGCGAGCCTATCTTAGAGAGTGATTTGGTTCCGGTGGCCGGCAAGCGGCGGCAGGCAGTAAACGAAGAAGTTACTGCCTCCGGAGAAAAGTTTGTCATGACGGCGGTTTCCATGGGTAATCCCCATTGTGTTATTTTTGTGGACGAGACGGCGGCGGTGCCGCTGGAGACCTGGGGTCCGGCCCTTGAGGCCCACCCCGATTTTCCCAAAAAGACCAATGTGGAATTTGTAGAAGTCCGTTCAAGAGATGAAGCTGCGTTTCGGGTTTGGGAACGCGGTGCGGGAGCCACACTGGCCTGTGGTTCCGGAGCCTGTGCGGTGCTGGTGGCTGGTGTGTTAAGCGATAAGCTAAACCGCAAAGCCACCCTGCATCTGCCCGGCGGGTCTCTGGAGATTGAGTGGCGGGATGACAACCATGTGTATATGACCGGACCGGCTGCCGAAGTATTTCGCGGCGAGCTGGTCACCGATGAGCAATTCAAGAACAAATATCTCAGGAAAGGGCGTGCATAAAATGCATATCCAGCCAGCTGACAGAATAAATAAACTCCCAAGGTATCTTTTTGCGGAGATCGATAAAAAAATCCGGGCGGCGGTGGAAAAAGGGGTGGATGTGATTAAGCTGGGCATCGGTGATCCGGACCAGCCAACCCCTGACTACATCGTAAAGCGGGCCATAGAAGAGGTGCAAAAGCCCGCCAACCATACCTATCCCCCCGATGAAGGGTTGACGGAATTTAAAGAAGCGGTGGCGGCGTACTACAAAGAGCGCCACAATGTGGAACTGGACCCGGAAAAAGAGGTATGTGTGCTTCTGGGCTCCAAAGAGGGCATTGCCCACATCTCCGCCTGCTTTGTCAATCCCGGGGATTTAAACCTGGTGCCGGACCCCGGCTACCCGGTGTACAGCATCGGCACCATGTTTGCCGGCGGTGATGTGTACCGTATGCCGCTATTGGCCGAAAACAACTTCCTGCCGGATTTCTCGGCGGTGGATAAAGAAGTGGCTAAAAAAGCCAAGTTAATGTTCTTAAATTACCCCAACAACCCCACCGGAGCGGAGGCTCCTCCGGAGTTTTTTGCCCAGGCGGCACAGTTTGCCAAGGAGAATAACATTATTATCTGCCACGACCAGGCTTACAGCGAAATCGCCTATGACGGCTACAAGCCCATGTCGTTTCTGGAAGCGCCCGGTGCCAAGGAAGTGGGCATTGAATTTGGTTCCCTGTCCAAAACCTTTAACATGACCGGCTGGCGCCTGGCCTATGCGGTGGGTCGCGCCGAAGTGGTGGAAGTGCTCTCCCGCTACAAAACAAACATTGATTCCGGCACATTTAAAGCCATTCAGTATACCGGGGTAGAAGCTTTTACCAACCCCGCCAAGGATGAGTTTCAGGCCGAGATAAGCAAGATGTATCAAGAGCGCCGTGATGTGGTGGTTAATGCCTTAAAAGAGATGGGTATCGATGTGCGCGCACCCAAAGCCACCTTCTATGTCTGGGCACCGGTGCCAAAAGGCTTTGCCGACTCCACCGAGTTTGTCAGCTACATCCTGGAAGAAACCGGCGTAGTAGTCACCCCGGGCCGCGGCTTTGGCGAACATGGCGAAGGATACTTCCGCATCGCGCTTACCGTTGATGCGGAGCGCATGGCAGAAGCCATGCGCCGCATCAAGGATGCACTCGCTGCCGGCCGTCCATAAGCGGCGCATCTCTTTGTCGCTGCGGGAACCCGGCATCCTCAACGTATTAGTAATACGCCTGCGGTGCCGGAACCCCTTGCTTCGCGACCTGCTTGCTTCTGAACGGCCGGCGGGCCGGGATGAAAGAGTGCGAAACAGGGACGGTCCTTTTTTCGCACAAACCATGCAAGATTGTGCAAAACGCACGAAACGGGGACGGACCTTTTTTCGCACAAACCGTGCAAGATTGTGCAGGCTGAGGCGGGTTCTTTTTCAAGGGGGCTTGACAATCCGTTTCCGTGGTTCAATTGTTGGGAATATTTGCACGGGGTTTGTTTTTCAGCGTTATGCTATACTTAGATATAAAAAATTGATTTAAGGGAGGAATTTGAGTGAAGAAGCTCAATGTGGCCATTGTAGGGGCCACGGGAATGGTTGGGCAGTCATTGGTTCAGGTTCTGCAGGAGCGGAATTTTCCGGTGGGCAATCTGAAACTTTTGGCGTCCAGTCGTTCTGCCGGACTCACTGTGGAGGTTAACGGACAAAGCTACAAAATTGAAGAGGCAAAGCCGGAGGCATTTGAAGGCGTGGATGTGGCGTTTTTCAGTGCCGGCGGGGACATCAGTAAAGAACTGGGCCCCGAGGCGGTTCGCCGCGGATGTGTGGTTGTGGATAACAGCAACGCGTTTCGCATGGACGAAGGGGTGCCGCTGGTGGTGCCGGAGGTGAACCCGGAAGCGGTGGAAGGACACAAAGGGTTGATTTCCAATCCTAACTGTTCCACCATTCAGCTGGTGGTGGCTCTGCAGCCGCTGCAAAAGGCTGCGGGCTTAAAGCGGGTGGTGGTCTCCACTTACCAGGCTGTGTCCGGTGCCGGTAAAGAAGCGGTGGATGAGCTGGAGAACCAGTCACAGGCCATTTTGGACGGCAAGACCGATTTCCCCAAGGAGCGTATTCCCCATGGGGGTGCCAAGGTGGGGCATCAGATTGCGTTTAACGTGGTGCCGCAGCTGGATGTGTTTGTGGAAGACGGCTACACCAAAGAAGAAAGAAAGATTATGCAGGAGACCAAGAAGATTATGAGTCTGCCTGAATTAAAGATCACCTCCACCACGGTACGGGTGCCGGTGGTAAACGGCCACTCCGAGTCGGTTAATGTGGAGCTGGAAAAAGCTCTTAGCCCCGATGAGGCCCGTAAAGTATTGAGCGAAGCTCCCGGTGTTGTGGTGATGGATAATCCAGAAGAGTTGAGCTACCCCATGCCTGTTCCACAGGATGGACGCGATGAGGTTTTTGTAGGCCGTATTCGTGTAGACCGTTCCGTGGAAAATGGCTTGAACATTTGGGTGGTGGCTGATAATATCCGCAAGGGCGCGGCGACTAATTCCATTCAGATTGCAGAGGAACTAATCGCGCGCGGCCTGTTATAGGAGGTACCGACGTGAAGATAGTTGTACAGAAGTTTGGCGGCACATCTGTTGCCAATCCTGCTCTGCGTGAAGAAGTGGTAAAAAGAGTTCAAGAAGCCCGGGCTGAAGGTTATAAGCCGGTGGTGGTGGTTTCGGCCATGGGTCGCTCCGGTGATCCCTATGCCACCGATACGCTTAAGGATTTAATGGTTTCTAACTGCGGCTGCGGGGAGCAGTCGCTGAGGGATATGGATTTGATTATGGGTTGCGGGGAGATTATTTCTTCTGTGGTGATGTCCTCTACCCTGTGTGCCAACGATATTCCCTCTTTGGCGCTGACCGGTGGTCAGGCGGGGATGGTTACCGACGGTAACTACGGCAATGCTCAGGTGATCGAATTTAATCCGGAGCGTTTGCAGGCTCATCTGCGAAACGATGAAGTTGTGGTGGTAACCGGTTTCCAGGGCATGAGCCATGAAGGCGAGCTAAACACTTTAGGCCGCGGTGGAAGCGACACCAGTGCGGTGATTCTGGGCGCCGGCCTGGGTGCCGACCGGGTTGAGATCTACACCGATGTGTGCGGTATTATGACGGCGGACCCCAAGCTGGTCTCCGATGCTCGCATCATTGATAACATCACCTACAATGAAGTGTGTCAGCTGGCTTATGAAGGGGCCAAGGTCATTCACCCCCGGGCGGTGGAAGTGGCGATGCATCATAACGTGGCTTTGGTGGTAAAGCACCTGTCTGAGAGCGGCGACGGCACCATGATCGGCAGCGAAAGCAATTATATGGGGGAAGGCCGCTTTGGCCAGCGTGACTCCCATGTTATTACCGGGATTGCCCATACTCCGGGCCTGGCTCAGGTGACGGTGGATATGGGTGCCGACGATGCGGATCTGGAATTGGCCATGTTTGACCGGCTGGCGGAGTCTGATATCTCCATTGATATGATTTCCATTTTCCCGGAACGCAAGAACTTTACCATTGAAGAAGAAAAACAACTGCAGGCAGAAGCCACCTTAAAGAAGCTGGGTGTGGACTATAAGATTACTTCCGGCTGTGCCAAGGTTTCTGTGGTGGGACTGGGTATGCGCAACCTGCCCGGTGTAATGGCGCGGGTCATTAAAGCCCTAAACGAAAAGAGTATTCGTATCCTGCAGACCGGAGATTCCAACATTACCATTTCGCTACTTATTCCCGAAAGCGACTTGTCCGAGGCGCTGTGTATCCTGCACGATCATTTCCGCCTTTCTGCACCTCCAGGAGACGACGAACGCGTACTGGCCTAATAACTAACAAAAATACTGACGCCCGCCTGATAAAAAACAGGCGGGCGTTTTTAAGCAGGGTCTCCTGTCTAAAAAAAGCTTGACAGGACCGGGTGAAGTCGATAGAATTGTTTTAATAACGCGATGACAGGGAAACAGTAGGCAGGGCAGATGGATCTCAGAGAGCCGGTGGTAGCTGCGAACCGGTATCCGGGCCGTGTTGAAATTACCCCCTTGAGCGGCGGACCGAAGTTTAGTAGGCTCCGACGGGTTCCCGCCGTTAAAAGGGAAGGGGCATAATCCTGACAGAGGACGTGCCTTTTTAAGCGGGCCTTTTATTAGGCCAAATTGGGTGGTACCGCGGATAGAATCCGTCCCTTACAGGGGCGGTTTTTTGTTTTTATTAAAGCAAATTTAGGTGGTGGTTACATGGATGCCGACTATTATTATCCAAACAAACTGAAATGTACAGGTGTTGTGAGTAATTAGTGGGTTGGTTTGGAAAAATAGGAAATACAGGCTTTGGTCTGTAAATTTGAGGAGGAAATGTAACCATGATTATTGTAATGGAAACAGGTGTAAAAGAAGATCAGGTTCAACAGGTGGTGGACCGTTTGGTAAAAGCAGGTTTGGGTACCCATCTTTCGGTGGGTGAGTTTAAAACTATTATTGGCGCCATCGGCGATGAGAAGATAGTACGGGAGTTGGCCTTGGATGCACTGCCCTTTGTGGAGAAAGTGCTGCCCATTACCAAGCCTTTTAAGTTGGTGAGCCGTGAGTTTCAGGAGCAGAGTACTTCTTTTAATGTGGGCAACTGTACCATCGGTGCCGATGAAGTGGTGGTAATGGCCGGCCCCTGCGCAGTGGAGAGTGAAGAGCAGCTATTGGAGTCGGCGGAGGGCGTAAAAGCTGCCGGGGCACAGATTCTGCGCGGTGGAGCCTTTAAGCCGCGGACCTCGCCGTACTCTTTTCAGGGTCTGGAGGAAGAAGGACTAAAGATCTTGGCCCGGGTACGGGAAAAGACAGGCCTGCCCATTGTCACGGAAGTGATGGATCAGCACACCGTGGGTGTGGTGGCGGAATACGCCGATATTATCCAGGTGGGAACCCGCAATATGCAGAATTTCTACATGCTGCGGGAGTTGGGTAAGCTGGATAAGCCCATATTGCTTAAGCGGGGCTTGTCGGCCACCATTGAAGAGTGGCTGATGGCGGCGGAATATATTGCTTCCGGCGGGAACCGTAAAGTGATTTTATGTGAGCGGGGTATCCGTACCTTTGAGACGGCTACCAGAAATACTTTGGATTTAAGTGCTATTCCGGTGGTAAAGCATTTAACCCATCTGCCGGTGATTGTGGATCCCAGTCACGGTACGGGCAACTGGCGCTGGGTACCGTCCATGAGCCGGGCGGCGGTGGCCGCCGGTGCCGACGGGTTGATGGTGGAAGTCCATCCCCGGCCTGAGGAAGCTCTCTGTGACGGGGCGCAGTCTTTGACGGTGGAGAAATTTGAAGCGTTGACCGAGGATCTGGATAAGGTGGCCCGGGTGCTGGGGCGGCGGCTGAAGAAGGTGGATTAATGGGGTTTATCTTTGAGCGTGCGGCCCTGGTGGGCGTGGGCATGGTGGGAGGCTCCCTGGGCCGGGCCATGCTGGGGCGCGGCCTGGTAAAAGACGTGGTGGGCATTGATCCTGCCAGCGCAGATAAAGCATTGGAGTTAGGCGCTGTGACAGAGACCGCCGCTACCTTAAAAGAGGGAGTAGCCCATGCCGACTTGGTGGTGTTGGCGGCGCCGGTGATGGCAGTTCTGGAACTTTTGCCGCAGTTGGCATCCCTGTTAAAGGGCGGGGCTGTGGTTACCGATGTGAGCAGTACCAAAGCCATGGTGATGGATAAAGCGGCAGAAGTACTGCCGGGGAGTGTTACCTTTGTAGGTGGGCACCCCATGGCCGGTTCGGAAAAAGACGGTGTGGAAGCACTGGATGAAAACCTGTTTGAAAATGCGGTTTATGTGCTAACTTACGGTGCCGGTGACAGTCAGGGCGACCGGGTTGCCACTTTGGTGGAAAAGTTGGGTGCGGTACCTGTTAAGATGGACGCAGGGCAGCACGACCGGGTGGTGGCCTCTGTGTCTCATTTGCCGCATATGGCGGCCTCTGCTCTGGCGGAGACGGTGGCGGCCAATGATGAGGACCGGGAACGGATTATGACTCTGGCAGCCAGTGGCTTTCGCGATACTACCCGGGTGGCCATGGGCAGCCCGCAGATGTGGAGGGATATCTGTTTGACAAATCAGGAGCATATTACAGATTTGATGGATACCTACATTAAGGAGCTGACAGAGGTGCGGGATTTGGTGGCGTCAGGTGACGGCACAGGCCTTTTGGAGCACTTTGAGCGGGCCCGGGATTTTAGGCGTCAGGTGCCCGGCCGCGGCAAAGGGATTCTGCCCACGGTGTATAATTTGTTTGTGTATGTGCCGGATAAGACCGGTGTTATCGGTGAAGTGGCGGGCCTGTTGGGTGATGCCGGCATTAATATTGCTGAGATTGAACTGTTGCGGGTCCGGGAAGAAGAAGGCGGGCCGCTTCGGTTAGGCTTTATTACAGAGGATAGTTTACGGCTGGCCGAAGGCGTTTTGAAAAAGCACGGCTATCGTACTGAACTACAGGAGGGCTAGAGATGAGTGTTACCATTGAGGGAGCGGGGCCGTTAACGGGAGAGATTACAGTCCCCGGAGATAAGTCGGTTTCCCACCGGGCGGTGCTTCTGGGGTCTCTGGCCAACGGGGAAACCAGGATTTCCGGGTTTTTAACCGGGGAAGACTGTCTTTCCACCGTAAGCTGCATGCAGAAGCTGGGTGTGCCGGTGCAGGTAAACGGCTCAGATGTTACCGTTAATGGTGTGGGCCTGGAGGGCCTACGGGAGCCGGAGGATATTTTGGATTGCGGTAATTCGGGAACTACCGCCAGGCTGCTTTTAGGCGTGCTGGCAGGTCAGCCCTTTTACTCGGTGATGACCGGGGATTCTTCGCTGCGCAAACGCCCCATGGGCCGGGTGACCAAGCCGCTAAAGCAGATGGGGGCGGAGATTTTAGGCAGAGACGATGGTAAGCTGCTGCCCCTTTCTGTGCTGCACGGACGTTTGCGCCCCATTCATTATAATTCGCCGGTGGCCAGTGCCCAGGTGAAATCTGCGGTGCTGTTGGCGGGTCTTTTTGCCGACGGGGTAACGGCGGTGACCGAACCGGAGAAAAGCCGCGACCATTCGGAGCGGATGCTGGCGGCTTTTGGTGCCGAGGTAGAGGTAGACGGCAATACGGTGCGGGTTCATGGTAAGCCCAAGCTGCAGGGACAGACCGTCCGGGTGCCCGGTGATATCTCTTCTGCCGCCTTTTTTCTGGTTGCGGCAAGCATTGTGCCCGGCTCCGATTTGCTGGTGAAGAACGTGGGCGTCAATCCCACCCGTACCGGTGTGCTGGAGGTACTAAAAGATATGGGTGCCGACCTGGAGCTGGTTAACGAGCGGGTGGAAAGCGGTGAACCGGTGGCCGATATCCGCGTGCGGGCTAAAGAGCTGCAAGGAGTGGAAATCGGCGGTGATATTGTGCCGCGGCTGATAGATGAGCTGCCGGTGCTGGCGGTGGCGGCCATGTTTGCCAAGGGCAAGACGGTGGTCCGCGATGCGGCGGAATTGAAGGTAAAAGAGACCGACCGGATTGCTGCGGTGGTAGAAGAATTCGACAAGCTGGGGGCGGCGGTAACTGCCACAGAGGATGGATTTGTGGTGGAAGGTGGACGGCCACTAAGTGGCGCTATCGCCCACAGCCGCGGGGATCATCGCATTGCCATGTCCCTTTGTGTGGCGGCTTTGGCCGCACAAGGGGCGGTTACGGTAGAGGAGCCGGAAAGCGTGGCTATTTCCTACCCGAACTTCTGGGATACGCTGCAAGAACTGGGATGCAGGGTGTCAGGATTCTAAGAAAGGGCGAAATATTTCGCTCTTTTTTTAGTTTTAGGAATTAATATCGTTATAAGCGTATATAATGTGGCAATTGGGTTTTAAATGTGAAAATCCTGTAAATAGTGCTGTTTTGAAGGCTGTTTGTTAAAAAAATAATTTGTACTAACAGGACATTTGGCCTAAATGTCGAATGGTACATGTGTAAGCATTCGGGGGACATATTGATTAATATCATCTGGGGGAGGCAAGGCTTGCATGGTTAATAAAAACACTCTGCGGATTCTAGCACTGACCATGGCAGTGCTTTTGCCGTTTATGAAATTCAGTGTTGGCGTGGCCGCCGGCTCAGCCTGGGGCGATAAATATAACCCGGTTGACAGGATTAAGCTGGCTGAGGAAGGCATATATAATGCCAACCGAACCGGATACGATGAAGTGGCCGGTTTTGACGGGTACAGCCGTAATGTAGAGGGACAAAAGGTACATTCCGGTTTCTCGGTCAATACCAACTCCTGTGCCTCATGCCATATGACCCATACAGGTCAGGGAAAAGGGCTTATTTTCCAGCGGTCTATCTATAATACCTGTTCTACCTGCCATTTTGACTCTTCCATGAATACTTACAATATCCATGATGATACAGCTTTGCCGGGCGGCCGGTTTTATGACGGCGATAATCAGCCTAATTCCAGCCGCAGAGGCGTTTCATTTCATTTAGCAACCGGTTTTGTTCTGGTAGGCGAGGCCCCGGGAGCCGGGGCTCCGGAGGAAGATGAAGGTTGGTGGGACCAGCCCTTTACCTGTGGTTCCTGCCATGCTCCCCACGGAGCCTACGGCGAGCGGCACTTTAATATGAATATCAACGGTAGCGCCGAGAGGCATGAGGGTGTTTTGCTGGTGCCTGACCAATATGATGAGGAGAAGTATCGGCCGGATTTATTGGATGAGACATCTCCCTGGCTTTACTATGACACTGAATCACCTTATTTTGAAGAATACGGGCTGGTAATATATGAGGTTGTAGAAGCTTCCGAACTGGTTGAGGCTACCGATTTGTTCTTTGTCCATTACGCGGAAGGTTATGTGCAAATCAGTGACGACCTGCCGGCAGAAGAGCAGGAACTAATTGAGGACGGCTTGAAAGACGGACGGTATATTATCTTCTTTAGCCAGGCCACAGTTTTAGATATGGAAGTGGAACGCGAACTGGATGAAGAAGGCAATATAATTTGGGAAGATACGGTCTATTACGGTGGGACGGTAGCATACTGTACAGCATGCCATACTGGCTATGTGGATAAAAACTACCAGGATCAGACCGTTGTGGTACATGGTGACAGGGAAGACCCGGAGACGATGTGGACCCATGTTATCGATGAGAATCTTGCCCATCTCTTTGACGATGCAAATATGGTCCTTGCCGATGTTGGTGATAATGGTGACGGTGGGGATAACGGAGATAACGGAGATAACGGAGATAACGGAGATAACGGAGATAACGGTACGGAGGAAAATGGTGACGATGAGTTTACCATTTCCGGCAGGGGAAATATGCTGAAACTGGAGGAGAGCCGGTACTGGGAAACTGATGACTTTGAGCAGCGCTTGGTTTGCCTTACCTGCCACTTCGCTCACGGTACCGATACCCTGTTAATGATGGACCGGGAACTGAAGATAATGTATCCTAGCGGTGAAGAAGAAGATATTCCGGAGAACACGTATCATCTGCGTTTTGGCCGCGCTGCCGATGAAACCGCATGGGAAATGTGTTTTGTTTGTCATGAAGTTGATGAGCTGCAGTTGCCCTACGGTAATTATGCAGACTTGGACGGAGTTGAATATTCAGAGCCGGATGTTCCTGATGGTGAAGAAGAAGAATTAACCGAAGATGGCGGTGAAGAACCGGAAGGTGAAGAGGCCTTTGAGGAAGAAACAGGTGATGATGTTTCGCCTCAGGAGCCGGAAGGTGAACCTGACGGTTCCGGCGAAGTTGAGCCGGAAAACGGCAGTGATACGGAACCAGATGGTACCGATGGCGATAAGCCGGAAAACGGCACCGATGAAAAGAAAGAATCCGACGGTGAGCCGGAGGGAGATAAGGAAGAAGAAGAACCCTTGGATGATCCGGACGGAGAGGCTGCCATCCTCCGGGAAGATGATTCTGAAAAGGATGAAACCGAAACTGAAAGCGAAGAGTAATGAAGAAGCACGCCTCAATAGGGCGTGCTTTCTTTGTAGTCCTCTTTTTGTTACGCGTCCAAGTCCTCAGCAGCGGTATCCATGGGATTTAGTGTTTGGAGTCCATAGTGCTGAGCCAGGTGTAATAATTTTTTATCACAGCAGACAAAGGTTGGGGGATTTTCCATGGTTAAGGCGGAAGCCAGTTGGATTGAGTCAACCGGGGTGATAAACTGCTGAGCACATATGTCTAAAGAGGAGAAGAGGATATCTTTATCAAACGGTATAATATCGTATAATTGTGCGCCGATTTCACCAAGGAATATTTCTTTTAACCTTATAAACTCATCTTCTGAAATAATGTAATCCACGTCAACGAGCCTTCGTAAATTTGCAGTTATTTCACAGATTGTCAGGGATGAAATTGTAAGGACATTATCACTACCGAAAAGCAGGTTTAGACCTTCACTACCTGGTTCGTTAATATAGCGCTTAAAAAGGGCGCTGGTGTCTAAAAAATACCAGGACATTATTCTTCCTCCCGAAGTTTACGAACCTGTTCGGACAGTGAATAAGGCACTTTGGCAAGAATGCGCCTGGCCTCAGCTAAATCAGTATTCTTGCTGCCGTGCTTTCGGCAGTACTCATAAATTGCTTCCTTTTCACTTTTATTAGATTCAGGTTTTAGAACAATACTATCATTATCAATATATACATTAAGGTAGTCTCCTTCACGAAGCATAAGTTGGTCCCGATGCTGTTTCGGGAGTGTGATTTGTCCTTTGGAAGTGATTTTAACCTTATTCACAACTACTCCTCCTTACAGTAAGGAATTCTTACTTATATTATAAAATAATTACATTTCACGGTCAATTATGCAATGTCCTTTATTAACAAGGATAAACGCGGGTTTTGTGGAATACTGATTGTAAATCTTGCCAACAGGAGTAATCTATATGCTGAAAACTTATATGCTGCCCGGTGAAAAGCTGCCGGGAATCTACAAAGACTATCTGCAAAATTTGCCGCAGGCGGTGCGGTTTCTTGGTGAGCACTATAATGAGTCAGGGGTGTTTGCCAAAAAGGCCCAGCGGGTTTGTGCCGGGTATAAAACAGACCGGCAGCGCCTTTTTCGTATGCTTTGGGACTATAACCGGGATTTGGATTGCTCGGAGGAAACGGAAAAACAGATTGAAAAATTACTGGATGAGCAGGCGGTGGTTGTGCTGTGCGGACAGCAGACCGGTTTGTTAAGCGGGCCGCTATATACCATTTATAAAGCGCTGGGTGCGGTGAAGCTGGCGGCCAGGCTGGAGCAGGAACTGGCGCGGCCGGTGGTGCCGGTTTTCTGGATAGCTGCCGAGGACCATGACTTTTCCGAAGCTAACAATTGTTATGTGCTGGATAAGGAAAATAAGCCGCAGCGTATCGATTTGGACCTGGAACATGAAGGAGAGCCGGTGGGACAGATGCGGCTTACAGCCGAAGCGGGTCAAGAGGTGCTGGAGGTGCTTAAGGCGCGGGTGCCCCAGACGGAATTTGTGCCGGATATTCTGGCCTGGCTGGAGGAGACGCGAAGGGAATCCCAGACGCCGGCGGACTGGTTTGCCCGGATTATGGCAAAGCTTTTTGCGGCGGAGGGATTGGTGCTGTTTAATCCGCTTTTAGAGGAAGCCAGGGCTTTGGCTGCGCCTGTTTTTGCACAGGTGGTGCGGCGGCGCCAGGAGGTGCAGGCTGCGCTTTCCGAGCGGGAAGCGGCGCTTCGGGCCGAAGGGTATCCGCTGCAGGTGGAGCGGGAGGATGATGCTTCCTTTTTGCTGTTGGTGGAGGGGCGGCGCACCGGTTTGTATAAACGGGGAGAGTATTTTTCGACCCGGGACGGGGCCGTTTCCTACAGTGAGGATGATCTTTTGGCTTTGATTGCTGAGAGGCCGGAGAAGTTAAGTCCCAATGTGCTTTTAAGGCCTTTGGTGCAGGACAGTATTTTTCCCACGGTGGCCTTTATTCCCGGGCCGGGGGAAACGTCGTACTTTGCTCAGGTTACGGCCATGTATGCGGTGTTTGGCATTGAGCCGCCGGTGTTGTGGCCCAGGCCGGGGGTGACGGTGGTGGAGCCCAGGCTGGCCAGGTATCTTAAGAAGTATGACGTGCCGGAGCGGGAATTGTTGAGGGATTTAGGGGATGTGCTCCAGCGGGAGCTAAAGAAAAAAAATGATATGGACATTGACAGTGTCTTTGAACATCTGCGCAGTCATTTAAAGCTGGAGTATGACCATTTAAAAAGAGAGCTGGTTAAGCTCAATCCGCAGCTGGAGAAGCTGGCGGAGAAGAACCTGCAGCACGTTTATAGTCAGGTGCGTTATCTGGAAGATAAGGCAGAGGAAGAATACAAGAAGAAAAACGAAGTGATGATCCGGCATTTTGCGGCGTTGGAGCAAGGCTTAAAGCCCAACGGCAAACTGCAGGAGAGGGTGTTTTGTGTGTTTACATATCTGATGAAATACGGGCCCGGTTTTTGGGAGCAGCTGGTAGAGGAGTTTCCAGAGCAGCCGGGACATCATCTGTTTTATCCAGGTAAATAGGAGGTATTTTTATGCAGTTGGATATATTGGCCTTTGGTGCTCATCCCGATGATGTGGAGATTGGCATTGGCGGGACGTTGATTAAGCATGCGGCCATGGGTTATAAGTGTGGGATTGTGGATCTGACGGCGGGAGAGATGGGCAGTAATGGCACGCCGGAAATTCGTAGAAAAGAGGCGCTTAAGGCAGCGGAGATTATGGGTATGGAAGTGCGGGACTGCCTGGGACTGCCCGATGCCAGGCTGAAGGTGGATGAAGATAGCTTGCGGGTGGTAATTGAGGTGATTCGCAAGTACCAGCCTAAAGTGGTGATCGGGCCGTACTTTAAGGACCGGCATCCCGACCATTTGCGGGCCAGTCAGTTGGTGCAGGAAGCGGCCCATCTGGCGGGGTTGTGGCGGTATCCCGCAGACGGGGAGCCGCATCGGCCGCCGGTGATGGCACAGTTTTTCCTGGCCCTTGATGATGAGCCCACGGTGATTGTGGACATCAGTGATCATTATGAGAAGAAAATGGGGGCGCTTTGTGCCCATGAGAGCCAGTTTGGCATGTCTGAGGATACGGACTGGAAGACGCTGGTCAATGATCCGGCGTTTATGCGCATGATTCAGAGCCGGGACCAGTATGTGGGGGCCAAGATTCAGGTCATGTATGGGGAAGGTATATATCTGTCGGAGCCCATGGAGCAGGAAGACTTAATGTCCCTGAGGGGCCGGCTGCCGAAGTTGGTCATGGAAAGGGTCAAGAAGGATGTGAAGTGATGAAGATAGGGATTATCTGTTATCCCACCCATGGGGGCAGCGGGGTGGTGGCCACGGAGCTGGGTAAGGAACTGGCGCAGCGGGGCCATACTGTGCACTTTATTTCTTATCAGCTGCCCTTTAGATTGGATCGCTACCAGCAAAACGTTTATTACCATGAGGTGGACATGCTGGGCTATCCTTTGTTTAAGTATCCGCCCTACACTTTGGCTTTGGTCAATAAGATTGCGGAGCTGGTGGAGCGGGAGGGGCTGGATATCATTCACGCCCACTATGCCATACCTCATTCTTTTTGTGCCCATATGGCGCGGGAGATTCTGGAGGACTGCGGTGTGCGGGTGGTGACCACGCTGCACGGCACCGATATTACCCTGGTGGGCAGCGACCCTTCCTTTAACCGTATTACCCGCTACAGCATTGAAAAAAGCGATGGGGTTACGGCGGTGTCTGAGAGTTTATGCGCCGAGACGGTGGAGAAATTCGGGGTCACCAAGCCGGTTAGGCCCATTTATAATTTCATCAATACCAGGCAGGTGTTTCGCCTGCCCGGCAGCCGGGAGCAGGTGGGCTGCCCGCAGGCAGACTGTAAGGTGCTGGTGCATGTCTCCAATTTCCGGCCGGTAAAAAGGGTGCCGGACGTGGTGGAAGTGTTTGCCCGGGTGCGAAAAGAAATGAATGCCAAGCTGCTTTTAGTGGGAGACGGCGTGCAGCGAATGGAAGCGCAGGAAACGGCACAGCGGCTGCAGGTGCAGGATGATGTGCGTTTTATGGGCACCCAGGATAATATCATCCCTATACTGTCTGCGGCGGATTTGTTTCTTTTGCCTTCGGCCAAGGAAAGTTTTGGGCTGGGGGCGCTGGAGGCCATGGCCTGCAGTGTGCCGGTGATAGCTTCGGAGGCCGGTGGACTGCCGGAAGTGGTGGTGCACGGTGAGACAGGTTTTTTGGCGCCGGTGGGTGATGTGGAGGCGCTGGCCGGTTTTGCCCTGCAGGCGCTGGAAAGTGAAGAGAAGCTGCAAAAGATGGGTGAGGCGGCGCGCCGGCGGGCTGAAGATGTGTTTGACAGTGAACGGATTGTGCCGCAGTATGAAGAGTTTTACCGGGAAGTACTGGAAAACAGGGGTAAAGGTTGTTAACTTTGTACTAAAATTATTGACACGGCGCCTTGTGCATGTTAAAATTTAATACGTTATCACTTTAACGTATTAAAGCGGGGTATCTACATGAATGATAAAATGAAACGACTGCTGACGCCGGAAGGTGTCCGCGATTTGCTGCCCGGTTTGGCGCGGCAGAAGCGGGAACTGGAAGGAAAGATTCAGGAGATCTTTGGCCGATGGGGATACCGGGAGGTAGCCACACCGGCCTTTGAGTATAGTGCCAACTTTGTGGCGGAGATGAAGGCGGATCTGGAGGACAAGGTATATCGTTTTCCTGATGAACGGGGGCGCACTTTGGTGCTGCGTCCGGATTTTACGCTGCCTTTGGCCCGGGTGGCGGCCACCCATTTGGCGGGGGGGCCAAAGCCGCTGAGGTTGTGTTACGGCGGCAGTATTTACCGCTACGCCTCGTCGCAGCAGGGCAAGCAGCGGGAGCAGACCCAGGCCGGAGTGGAGCTTATAGGTATTGCCGGTGCCGGAGCCGATGCGGAAGTGATGGCGCTGGCCGCCGATGTGCTGCAGGAGTTGGGTTTGCAGGAATTTACCCTGTGTCTGGGCCATGCCGGATTTTTGGAGACTCTCCTTAATGCCCATGGGGTGGAGGCAGAGGACCGGGAAAATATTATTGTTTACTTTAATAAAAAGGACTTTGTGTCCTTAAAGGAAATGGTGGGGTCGCTGGACATTAGCCAGGAGGCCAAGGATGCCATTTTGCGCGTTCCCCATTTGCGCGGCGGCAAAGAGGTGCTGGAGGCTGCGGCGGCGCTGGTGCCCGCTGGCGAGGCGGCGGGGCCGCTGGCGGTCTTGGAAGAGGCCTGGGATGTGCTGGAGGATTACGGCGTCACCCGGTTTATTACTTTGGATTTAGGCCTGGTGCGGATGATGGACTATTACACCGGCATTGTCTTTGAGGGCTATACCGGTGGTTTGGGTTATCCCATCTGCGGCGGCGGACGTTATGATCAGCTGTTGGAAAACTTCGGGCCGGAATTGCCGGCGGTGGGCTTTGCTCTAAACATTGACCATCTGCTGACCAAGCTGCAGCGGCTGAAAAAACTGGCGCCACAGAACCGGCCGGTGTTTGTGGGCTACGGTGAAGACGGCCGGGCGGCGGCGCTTTTGGCGGCACAAAGGCTGCGCCAGGCCGGAGATGAAGTGCTGGTGGATATGGCGCCGCGCAGTGCAGAGGAAGCAAAAGAGCTGGGACTAAAGCTGGGTGCGGCTCAGCTAATATATCATAGTGCGGACAACACGGAGACGTTTCGTTTGGCCGACGAGGGGAGGAATGCGGGATGTTAGCTGCCAATGACTGGTTGACCATAGCTTTGGCCAAGGGAAGAATCCTGCCGCCCACATTGGATTTGTTTGAAGCTGCGGGCATTAACTGTGACGAGGTGCGGGAAGAATCGCGCAAGCTGATTTTTACCCTGGAAGAACATAAACTGCGTTTCATCATGGCCAAACCCACCGATATCCCCACCTATGTGGAGTATGGCGTGGCGGATTTGGGCGTGGTGGGCAAAGACGTATTGATGGAGCAGGACAAGGAACTCTATGAGCTCCTTGACCTGGGTATCGGGCCCTGCCGTTTGTCGGTGGCCAGAAAGGCGGGGTGTGAGGACTTTAGCGGCGGTTATGTGGCCACTAAATATCCGCGGACGGCGGAGCGGCATTTTCAGGGGCAGGGCAAGCAGTTTGAGGTGATTAAGCTGCACGGCTCCATTGAGCTGGCGCCGCTTTTGAATCTGGCCGATGTAATTGTGGATTTGGTGTCCACCGGAAAGACGCTGGTGGAAAACAACCTGGTGGAAACGGAAACCATCGCCTATATTACCTCCCGGCTGGTGGCCAACCCCGGCAGTTACCAGGTAAAGGGCGGCCGGGTTATGGATTTGGTAAACCGGCTGGAGC
This sequence comes from Dethiobacter alkaliphilus AHT 1, assembly GCF_000174415.1. Classification (NCBI taxonomy): domain Bacteria; kingdom Bacillati; phylum Bacillota; class Dethiobacteria; order Dethiobacterales; family Dethiobacteraceae; genus Dethiobacter; species Dethiobacter alkaliphilus. The sequence goes on along the minus strand of NZ_ACJM01000006.1, from coordinate 80,397 downwards.
AGGTGCTGGACGTAAATGAGGTGAAACCATGCTAAGGGAATTTGACGGCCGGACATTTCGGGAGACCTTTACCCGGGCCGGCTTTGATGATTACCCCGAGGCCACCCAGGCGGTAAGGGATATCTTAGCTGAGGTTAATCAGCGCGGCGACGAAGCGGTGCTGGAGTACACCAGGAAGTTTGACGGTGTGGAGCTGGAAACGCTTTTGGTCAGTGAAGAGGAGTTTGCCGCCGCAGAAGAGGCGGTGGACCCTGAGGTGCGGCAGAGCCTGGTGGAGGCTGCGGAAAATATCCGTGACTTTCACCGGCGGCAGGTGCAAAACTCCTGGCTGGAACACCAGGCTGACGGGGTGGCGCTGGGGCAGAGAGTGACGGCGGTGGAGAAGGCCGGAGCCTATGTTCCCGGCGGAGGGGCTGCCTATCCTTCCTCGGTTTTGATGACGGTAATTCCGGCCCGGGTGGCCGGGGTAGAAAAAGTGGTGCTGGTAACTCCGCCGCAGGCCGGGGGAGAGATAAACCCGTATACGCTGGTGGCTGCAAAGATTGCCGGGGCCGATGCGGTGTACAAGTGCGGCGGCGCCCAGGCGGTGGCGGCACTGGCCTACGGGACGGAGACGGTGCCCAAAGTGGATAAGATTGTGGGGCCGGGCAATTTATATGTGACGCTGGCCAAACGGGAAGTCTCGGGGATGGTGGGCATTGATATGTTGGCCGGACCCAGTGAGGTGCTGGTGGTGGCCGATGCCTCGGCGAGGGCCGACTTTGTGGCGGCGGATTTGTTGTCCCAGGCGGAGCATGATGTGATGGCTGCTTCCTACTGTGTGACCACATCAGCCAGGCTGGCCTTGGATTTGCAAAAGGAGTTGAAGCGCCAGTGTGCACAGCTGGAGCGCTGTGATGTGGCCCGGGAATCGCTGCAACAGCAAGGCGCTTTGGTGATTGTGGATTCTTTGGATGAAGCGCTGGAGATAGTAAACGAGCTGGCACCGGAGCATTTGGAGCTGCAGCTTTCAGAGCCCTGGGAAGCGCTGGGTAAGGTGAAAAATGCCGGCGCTGTCTTTGTGGGGCCCTATACGCCGGAGCCGGTGGGTGACTACTGGGCCGGGCCCAACCATGTGCTGCCCACCGCCGGAGCGGGGCGTTTTTCCTCGGTGCTGTCGGTGGATGATTTTGTGAAGAAGACCAGTGTAATTTATTACTCGCCGCAGGCACTTTTAAAGTCGGCCCAAAAGATTGAAGGGTTGGCCCGGGTGGAGGGGCTCACGGCCCATGGACAGGCGGTAAAGATCAGGAGGGAGTACCTTGAAGAAAAGGGAAGCGGTAATTAATCGCAAAACCGGAGAGACGGAAATCGAGCTGAAGCTGGAGTTAGACGGCCAGGGCCGGGCAAACCTGGAGACTGGGGTGCCGTTTTTTGAACATATGCTGACTTTGTTTTCCCGTCACGGTTTTTTTGATTTAGAGATTAACGCCGAGGGCGATTTACCGGTGGATGCTCACCACCTGGTGGAAGATGTGGGCCTGGTGCTGGGCGATGCCTTTGATGAGGCGCTGGGTGATAAAGCAGGTATCCGGCGGTACGGTTCGGTGATTTTGCCTATGGATGAGGCGCTGGTGCTGGTGGCGGTGGACTTGTCGGGTCGGCCGTATTTGGGCTTTGAGCTGCCTTTGGGCGCATCACGGTTGGGGAATTTCGAAACGGAACTGGTGGAAGAATTTTTGCGGGCCTTTGTGAACCGGGCCAAATGTACGCTGCATGTGCGGTTACTTACGGGAACCAATACCCACCATATTGTGGAGGCGGCCTTTAAAGGGCTGGGCCGGGCGCTGGATGAGGCTGTGGGGCTTGACCCGCGGGTAGAGGGAATTCCGTCTACCAAGGGAGTATTATAATTATGTATTCCTAGTGAATTAGCAGGATTTTTTTCTGCGTTTATGGAATAGGATAAAGGTGGAGGTAGAAGAGATGATTGTCATCATTGACTATGGCATGGGTAACCTCCGCAGTGTTCAAAACGGGTTTGCCCAAGCTGGTTTTGCCACGGTGGTGTCTGCGGACCCCAAAGATTTAGTACAAGCCGACGGCTTGGTGCTGCCCGGAGTAGGCGCCTTTGGTCAGGCCAGGGAGAGCTTACAGGCAGAAGGGCTGGACAAAGCTATTTATCAGCAGGTGGCCAAAGGAGTGCCCTTGTTGGGAATTTGCCTGGGTCATCAGCTGTTGTTTGACAGCAGTGAGGAAATGGGAGAACACAGGGGACTGGGTTTAATCCCCGGTGAAGTGGTGCCCTTTACCGGAGAGGTGAAGGTACCCCAGGTGGGCTGGAATCAGCTGTCCATAAAACGAAAGCATCCTTTGTTAAATGGGATTAAGGATGGCGACTATTTTTATTTTGTGCACTCATATTATGTACGTCCCAAAGACCCGGCGGTTAATCTGGCCACGGCAGATTACGGCAGTGAGTTTTCTGCTGTGGTGCAAAAAGATAACGTCTTTGGCATTCAGTTTCATCCGGAGAAGAGCAGCCGGCTGGGTTTGTTGATACTAAAAAATTTCGGGGAGCTGGTGGAATGTTAATCATCCCTGCAGTGGACATCCGTGACGGCCGCTGTGTGCGGCTGGTGCACGGGGAATTGGATAAAGAAACGGTTTATCATGAAGATCCGGTGGAGGCGGCCAAGCGCTGGGAAAAAGAGGGCGCCGGACGGCTGCACCTGGTGGATTTAGACGGAGCCTTTGAAGGCGCCATGAAAAATGCCGATATTATTGAGCGCATTGTGCAGGCGGTAAAGATTCCGGTGCAGGTGGGCGGCGGTATTCGTGACGTGCAGACTGCGGCGGATTTGCTAAAGCGCGGCGTGGCCCGGGTTATTTTAGGAACCGTGGCGGTAACCGAGCCGGATGTGGTCCAGGAGCTGTGTAAAAAGTATCCCGGCCAGATTGTGGTGGGCATTGATGCCAAAAACGGCTATGTGGCCATCCGCGGTTGGGTTGAGGAATCAAAGGAAAAAGCCATTGACCTGGCGCTGCGCATGGCAGAGCTGGGTGTAAAGGAAATTGTCTATACCGATATTCATCGCGACGGAACGCTGCAGGGGCCGAATCTGGAAGCGCTGCAGGAAATGGCCGAAGCGGTGCCCTTGGGCGTGATTGCCTCCGGTGGGGTGTCGTCACTGGAGGATATCTCTAATCTGCAGAAGCTGGAGCAGTATGGTGTTACCGCCGTGATTATGGGACAGGCACTCTATACCGGCAATGTGAACCTGGCCGAAGCCTTAAAGATTACGGAGGAGCGTTAAATGCTTGCCAAGCGCATTGTCCCCTGCCTGGATGTGAAAGACGGGCGGGTGGTAAAGGGGACACAATTTGTGAACCTGCGCGATGCGGGAGACCCGGTGGAGCTGGCCAAGTTTTACGACCGGGCCGGCGCCGATGAGTTGGTATTTCTGGATATAACCGCTTCCCATGAGGGGCGGGGTACCACCCTGGAGATGGTGCGCCGCACTGCCGAGCAGGTCTTTATCCCCTTTATTGTGGGGGGCGGCATCAGTGAGCTGGAGCATGTGCGGCAGATGCTGGTGGCCGGCGCTGATAAAGTGTCACTGAATACGGCGGCGGTGGAGAACCCGGAATTAATCACCGCTGCGGCAGAGCGTTTTGGCTCTCAGTGTATCGTTTTGGCGGTGGATGCCAAATGGAGTGAAGAGCAAAAAGACTGGGAAGTGTATACCCATGGCGGGCGCACCCCCACGGGCCGTTCGGTGTTGGCCTGGGTGGCGGAGGCGCAGCGGCGGGGTGCGGGAGAAATTCTTTTAACCAGCATGGACTGCGACGGCAGTAAAGACGGCTATGATTTGCCGCTAACCGCGGCGGTGGCCAAAGAGCTGAGAATTCCCGTTATTGCCTCCGGCGGTGCGGGAGCCATGGAGCATTTCCATACTGTGCTGGGTGAGGCAAACGCAGACGCGGCACTGGCCGCTTCTGTCTTTCATTACAAAGAGTTTAGCGTGGCCGAGGTGAAACAATATTTAGTGGAGCGGGGGGTGCCTGTACGGTATGATCACCAACCTGAAGTTTGATCAAAACGGCCTGATCCCCGCAGTGGTTCAGGATGCAGAGACGGGCCGTGTACTGATGCTGGCGTATATGAACGAGGAATCGCTTAAGAAAACGGTGGAGACCGGTGAAACCTGGTTCTTTAGCCGCAGCCGCAATGAGCTGTGGCACAAAGGGGCCACATCGGGCCATATCCAGAAAGTGCGGCGCATAGATTTTGACTGTGACAAAGATGCGCTTTTGGTGCAGGTGGAGCAGACCGGAGTGGCCTGTCATACCGGAGCGGCCACCTGTTTCTACCAGTCCCTCTCCGGTGCGGAGAATCTGGATATCGGTAATTTCCTGCCGGAGCTGGAGCGCATTATTGCGGAGCGCAAAGTAAACAAGCCGGAAGGCTCCTATGTTGCCAAGCTGTTTGACAAGGGCCTGGACAGGATTTTGAAAAAAGTTGGGGAAGAGGCGGGCGAGGTAATCATCGCCGCCAAAAACGAAGACCGGAATGAGTTGATTTATGAGTCCGGAGATTTGATTTTCCACCTGCTTGTATTACTGGCGGAAAAAGACGTGGCGGTTTCCGAGGTGCTCAGTGAGCTGGCCCGGCGCCATCGTCCCAAACCCGCGGAGGGGCAGTAAAGATTATGATGCTAGATTACCATATCCATACCTGGCGGTGTTGTCATGCCTCCGGCGAGATGAGGGAGTATCTGGCGGAGGCGGAGAAAAAAGGACTGGCGGAAATCGGCTTTGCCGACCACTTTCCGTTGGGGATGCTGGGCGTTGATCTGGATGAACCGGTATCCATGCAGCCTGATGAACTGGACGAATACATTGCCGATGTGCATGCGCTGCAAAAAAGTGCCTCTATCCCGGTGCGCCTGGGTGTGGAAGTGGATTATCTGCCGGGACAGGAAGAGTTAACGGCACAGCTTTTACAGCAATATCCCTTTGATTATGTGATTGGCTCCATTCATTTTGTAAAGGACTGGGACTTTACCCATCCCGACTATATCAAACGCTATGAGTGGGCCGACATTGATAAACTCTATGAAGAGTATTTTGCTGAGGTTTGCCGGATGGCAAAAAGCGGCCTCTTTGATATTGTGGGCCATTTGGATGTGGTGAAAAAGTTTTCCTTCTTTCCCCGTAAATCGTGGGACCATCTGGTGGAAGAAACCTGTCGCATCCTAAAAGAAGCGGATATCTGCGTGGAGTTAAACTCCTCCGGCTGGCGGGCTCCGGTGAGGGAAGCATATCCCGGGGAAGCGTTTTTGGCCCAGTGCCAGGATATAGGGATTCCCGTTACCATGGGCTCCGATGCCCACCGGCCCAAGGAAGTGGGCTGCGGCCTGCGGCGGGCGGCGTTAATTTTAGATAAAATAGGATTCACAGAAGTTGCATCCTTTGCCGGAGGAAAGCGCACCATGCGTCCTCTGGAGCTGACAGTGGAACCTAATATTTCGCTTTAGAGATTACTATTATTTTTGAAAGGCAGGGGAAATCGATGCGGCTATCAACCAAGGGCAGGTATGGCGTCCGTGCCATGTTTGACCTGGCTTTGCACAGTGGCGAAGGAGCCATTGCACTAAAGAGTGTGGCGCAGCGGGAACATATCTCGGAAAAATATCTGGAGCATTTGTTTGCCAGCCTGAAAAAGGCCGGACTGATCCGCAGTGTGCGCGGAGCCCAGGGAGGTTATCGCCTGGCCCGTCCACCGGAAGAAATTACGCTGGGTGATATTATCCGGGTGCTGGAAGGACCCATCGCACCCACCGAATGTGTCATTGACGACGACGGCCACGAGAGCTGCGAACGTTCCACCGACTGTGTCATGCGCAGCATCTGGGGCAACGTCCGCGACCAGATCAACGAAATCCTGGACGGCATCACCCTGGCCCAAATCGTAGAAGAGCAACGCAAAATGAGCGGCAAGGGATACATGTACTACATTTAGGTAGTAGGTCCGGCTATTTATAAGCGGCGCATCTCTAGGTTGCCGCAGGAACCCGGCATCCTCAGCGTATTACATATACGCCTCCGGTGCCGGAACCCTTTGCGCCCGTCGACCTGCTTGCTTCTAAACAGCCGGCCCGGCCGGGATGGAAGCGTGCGAATTGGGTGCGAATTGGGGACGGTCCTTTTTTTGCAGGATTTTGCAGGTTTTTGCATACTTAAGACTTCGCGGTTTCATGTGGAGGTTGGGATGGAGAAGAGGTTTGTGGAGACGGTGGCCGGGGTTGTTTGTTTGGTTTATGGGGATGGCGGGCTTTTGCAGTTGGGGTTGCCGGGGCAGGAGAGCGGTGATTGTCCGGCTGTGGCGGCGGCTGATCCTCAGTGGGTCAGGCAGTTGGCCGCTGATTTAAAGGATTATTTTGCCGGCAAGAGAGTTTCTTTTAGGTGTCCCGTGGACTATGGCGGGTATCCGCCGTTTTTTCGGCGGGTTCTGGAGGCCTGTAGGACTATTTCTTATGGGGAGAGCCGCAGTTATGGCTGGTTGGCCAGGGAGGCCGGTTCGCCCAAGGCGGTACGGGCGGCGGGGCAGGCCATGGCCAACAACCGGACGGTGCTGGTGATTCCCTGTCACCGGGTGGTAAAAAGCGACGGCGGCCTGGGCGGTTTTAGCAGCGGCCTTTCCTGGAAAGAACGGTTGTTGCAGCTGGAGCAGGCGTAAGGGAGGAAGACATGCATATTCAGATTGATCCGGTGGCGTTTCGCCTGTTTGGTTTGGCGGTGTACTGGTACGGGGTGATGATTACCCTGGGTATTTTTGCCGGAATGCTGGTGGCAAAAAATCGTGCCCCCCGGTACGGAATTGCTGAAGACCGGGTGCTGGGTTTCTTACTTTTGGCGGTCCCAATGGCTATAGCCGGGGCCCGTTTTATCTTTGTGGTGACTAATTTATCTCACTATGGGGGGGACTGGCTGGCCATGTTTGATTTGCGTGGCGGCGGGCTCTCCATTCATGGCGGGATTTTGGGCGGAGTTCTGGCGGCAGTGCTCTATACATGGCGGACCGGGATATCGTTTTGGCGCCTGGGTGATGTTTGTGCTCCGGGGTTGATTTTGGGGCAGGCCATCGGCCGCTGGGGAAACTTTTTTAATCAGGAAGCCTACGGGATTGAAACCGGCGTTCCCTGGGCATTGTATATTGACGGGGCCATGCGCCATCCCATCTTTTTTTATGAGTTTATCTGGAATCTTGGTGTTTTTGCTTTTCTTTTGTATAAGAGTAAGGGTGAAACGGTGGCCGGCGGAATTTTTCTGCGTTACCTGATTTGGTATTCGGCGGGCCGGTTTTGGATTGAAGGGATTCGAGCCGACGTGCCTTATTGGGGTGGAATGCCTGCGGGGCAGGTGGTGAGCCTGATTTTGATTCACGGCGGGCTGTTGGTCTTGTGGTATCTGAAACGGCGGGCGAAGCAGTCCAAAAACATTGATGGAGGGATCTATCTATGATGCGATTTCTGACGGCGGGGGAGTCACACGGCCCCGCGTTGTGTGCCATAGTGGAAGGTTTGCCTGCCAATCTGAGAGTGGATCCGGCGGCGGTGAACCGTGAGTTGGCGCGGCGCCAACAGGGATATGGCCGCGGCGGGCGGATGAAAATTGAAAAAGACCGGGTGGAGGTGTTGACCGGCCTGCGCTTTAAGCGGACGCTGGGCAGCCCTTTGACTCTGAGGATAAATAATCGGGATTTTGAGAATTGGACCGGCAAAATGGCTCCCGATGGCGAGGCGCCTGAGGAGTTGGATGCGGTGACCAGGCCGCGGCCGGGCCATGCCGATTTGGCCGGGGCGCAAAAGTATAATCTGGCCGATGTGCGGGATGTGCTGGAGCGGGCCAGTGCCCGGGAGACGGCGGCCCGGGTGGCGGTGGGCGCTGTGGCCAAAGAAATGTTGGCGGCGTTTGGCATTTCTGTATATTCGCAGGTTGTCTCCATCGGGGAGATAGCTGCAGATACCCTGTCGCCGGATGAGTTGGTCATACAGTATGAGAAAGTGGAAAATTCGCCGGTTCGCTCGGCGGATCTTGTGGCCGAAGAGAAAATGAAGACGCGAATTGACCGGGCCAAGGCCGATGGTGATTCGCTGGGCGGAGTTTTTGAAGTGGTGGTGCAGGGTGTGCCGGTGGGCCTGGGCAGCCATGTGCAGTGGGATAAGAAGCTGGACGGCCGTCTGGCCGGGGCATTGATGAGCATTCAGGCCATTAAAGGGGTGGAGATTGGCGCCGGGTTCGCTGCGGCGGTGCGCCCCGGGTCTCTGGTGCATGATGAAATCGGCTATGAGGACGGGCGCGGCTATTTTCGTCTGACGAACCGGGCCGGCGGCCTGGAAGGCGGCATTACCAACGGGGAACCGCTGATGGTGCGGGCAGCCATGAAGCCCATTCCTACTTTATATAAGCCGCTTCGCAGTGTGGATATGACCGACCATGCGCCCTTTGAAGCGGCGGTAGAGCGCTCCGATGCCTGTGCGGTACCGGCGGCGGCGATTGTGGGAGAAGCGGTGGTGGCCTGGGAAGTGGCGGTGGCGCTGCGGGAAAAATTGGGGGGCGACTCCACAGAAGAAATGAAAGCCAATCTGGAAAATTATCTGGAGCTTTTGGCACGGCGTTAGGAGTGAAACGTAATGCGGATGGTGCAGGTGCCGCTGGGTGAGCGGAGTTATGATATCCATATCGGAGAAAATATCTGGCCGGCAATTAACGAGATTTGGCCGCAGAGGCTTAAGCCGGGACAGGTTCTACTGGTCAGCGATGAGAATGTGTTTGGACTCTATGGCGGCAAGCTGATTGCCGCACTACATGAGGCCGGTTTTTCCGTGACGCCGGCGGTGGTGCCGGCGGGGGAACAGAGTAAAACCCTAAAGTGGGCCGATACGCTGTATACGGCGGCCATTGAAGCTGGGCTTGACCGCAGCGGCTTTATTGTGGCGTTGGGCGGCGGCGTTGTTGGTGATTTGGCCGGTTTTGTGGCAGCCACCTATTTGCGCGGTGTGCCCTTTGTGCAGGTGCCCACAACGCTGTTGGCTCAGGTGGACAGCAGTGTGGGGGGCAAGACCGCGGTTAATCACCGTCTGGGTAAGAACCTGATCGGCGCCTTTTATCAGCCGCAGCTGGTCTGGATTGAGCTGGAGACACTCTCCACGCTGCCTAAGCGGGAGTATCTGGCCGGGGCGGCGGAAGTGGTGAAATACGGTGTTATTTTACATGAACCGCTTATTACGCTTTTGGAAAAGCAGTGGGACGGCTTTATAGCCGGGGAAACCCCGGTGCTGACAGAGGTGATCGGTGACTGCTGTGCGCTGAAAGCGCGGGTGGTGGCAGAGGATGAACGGGAGGGCGGACTGCGCGCTATTTTGAATTTTGGTCATACCTTGGGCCATGCGCTGGAGACCGCCACTTCTTATAAATATTACTTACATGGCGAGGCGGTTTTGGCCGGGATGGTGCTGGCGGTACAGCTGGCACAGCGGCGGGAGTTGTTGACTGAGGAGGAGGCCCGGCGGCTTTTAAGGCTGTTTGCCCGGGTGGGCCTGAAGCCGGCGCCGCCTGGTTTGCAGGCGGAGGCGGTGCTTGGTGCCTTAAAGCAGGACAAGAAGCGGGAAGGCGACGATATTGTCTTTATCCTGCCGGAAACAATCGGTAAGGTACGCTCGTTTAAGGATGTGGATCCACAGGCGGTGTCCGATGTTTTGGCGGCATATCTTGATGCGGAAGGGAGCTTGTTGCCCGATGCAGATTGAAGTGGCGGTAAACAAGACATCAAAATACGCGGTGGGGGAAAGCGGCGATTCGGCGGAAGTGGTGGAGCGCCCCAAAGGCGGGGTGACGGCGCTGATGGTGGACGGCCAGGGCAGTGGACGCTCGGCAAAGATTATCAGTAATCTGGTGGTCAGCAAAGCCATGTCGCTGGTGGCCGACGGGACCCGGGACGGTGCGGTGGCCCGCGCCACCCATGATTACCTGTTTGCGCTGCGGGACGGTAAAGTTTCTGCAACGCTTACCATGCTGTCTGCCGATTTAAACAGCCGCACCATTGTCATTTCCCGCAACAGCCATTGTCCGGTGCTGGTGAAACAGGGAGACCGGGTCCATGTTCTGGCCGATAAGGTGAACCCCATCGGTTTTCACCAATTTGTCAAACCGGTGATTCATGAAATTTCCATGGAAGAAGAAACTATTCTTTTGACATTTACCGACGGAATTCTCCATGCCGGGCGTAAGTACGGGCGGCAGTTGGAGATGGAAACATTGACAAAAATGCTGTTGGAGGCCACGGCGGCCGATGTCCGGCAGCTGGCCGGCCAGGTCTTCTCCCTGGCGGTGGAACGGGAAGAGAACCGGCCCGGCGATGATATGACACTGTTGGCGCTGGGAGTTAACGGTAATAATAATGAAAGGACAGGAAGGCTGCATCTGACCTATCCGGTTTAGGAGGTGGAAGTTTTTGAGCAAATATGAGGGAATCATTGGAGTGGTGGGAAACTGTGCCTCTGGTAAGACTACGCTGGTTAAAGGGCTTAATGAGCTTGGGTATCGAGCCGTCAATATTGCTCAGGAGCATTCCACGGCGCAAAAGCTATGGCAGAGAAAAAATCCCGACTTTTTGGTGTGCCTCTCCTGTACGCTGGAGACTGCCAAAAAAAGGCGGGAGATTTATTGGACCCAGCAGCGCCTGGACGATCAGTGGGAGCGCCTGGCCCATGCGCGGGCGAATTGCCACCTGTTTCTGGCCACCGATGAAATGACAAAAAGCGAGGTTTTACAGGCGGTTGTGGAGATTGTGAATGAAAAACACAAATTGACAAGCTCCCAGTGAGCGTTTATAATAACTTAGGGGACTGTTCCAGTCTCGCCGGTGCGATCTGGACAAGCGCCCTATTTTTGTTTTATGTCTTATTTTTTTTCTACTTTTGCTTATTAAGGGAGGGTACCGGATGAAAAACAACCGTCTCCTTACTTTGGTTGTTGTTGTTGTCTTACTGTTGGCCGCCAGCGGACTGGCAGTAAACCAGGCTGTAAATAATATGAACCTTGGCCTGGACCTGCGTGGCGGCGTTTATGTGTTGTATCAGGCGGTGGAAGCCGATGATACGGGTGCGGTGGGCACCGACCGGATTGACCGGGCCATTAGCGTTATCCGTAACCGGATTGACGGTTTGGGTGTGGCTGAGCCGGTAATCCAGCGGGAAGGTGACGACCGGATTCGTGTTGAATTGGCCGGGATTGAAGACCAGCAGGCTGCCCGGGAAGTAATCGGGCGTACTGCCATGTTAACCTTTGTGGGCCCCGATGGTGAGACTATTCTCACCGGAGGCGACCTGCGTAATGCCGGTGTTACCTTTGATGAGCGTAACCGGCCCGCAGTTTCCCTGGAGTTTAGCCCGGAAGGTACCCGGAAGTTTGCCGAAGCTACGGAAAAATATTTGGGTCAAATCATCTATATTCAGTTGGATGATGAAGTGATCTCCAACCCTGAGGTAAGGACCATTATTACTGACGGTAATGCCATTATTACCAATCAGGAGAATGTAGAAGAGGCCAGCAACCTGGCGCTGATGCTGCGCTCCGGTGCACTGCCGGTGGAGTTGGTGGAGTTGGAGACCCGTGCCGTTGGCCCCACTTTGGGTCAGGATTCCCTGAATCGCAGCGTGCAGGCCGGTGTTGCCGGGTTGATTCTGGTATTGGTATTTATGCTTGTTTACTATCGCGTGTTTGGCATCATTGCCTCTGTGAGTCTGATTACCTACCTGGCACTGGTGTTCTCGCTTTTGACAGCCATTAATGCCACCATGACTTTGTTTGGCATTGCCGGTTTGATTTTGTCGGTGGGTATGGCGGTGGATGCCAATGTTATTATTTTTGAACGGATTAAGGAAGAGATTAAAACCGGGCGCACCATGCGTACTTCCATTGAAGCCGGTTTTGACCATGCCTTTAGCGCTATTTTGGATGCCAACGTAACCACGCTGATTGCGGCGGCTATCCTTTTCTACTTTGCCACCGGGCCGGTGCGCGGCTTTGCCGTAACGCTGAGCATCGGTATTCTGGCCAGCATGGTAACGGCCATTTTCCTCACACGCTACCTGCTGCGTTCGTTTAACAAGGCGGAAATCCTCAGGACTCCGCAAAACGATGCGGCTAAAGATGCAGGTGTTTTGGCCGGAGGCGTAAACTTTGTGGGGATGCGTAAAATTGCTTTTATTCTGTCTGCGGTACTGATCATTGTCGGGATTGCTTCCATGGGTACTGCCGGGATGAATTTCGGTATTGATTTTACCGGCGGGACAAATATTCACTTAAATATTGGCCAGGACTTTACCCTGGAAGAGGCCCGGGAAGTCTTGGAGCCGCTGGGTCTGGAAGGTGCCACGCTGCAGCAGGTGGGTGCCACTGGACTGGGTGAAGGTCAGGCCCAGGAGCTTCTGATTAAGGCCCATGAGCTGACCCCTGAAGAGCAAGATGCGGTGTTAGCTGCTTTTCAGGAACAATATAACATTACAACAGATGACTATAGTGTGGAAAGTGTAGGCGCTGTGGTGGGCGGCGAGTTGACCCGCCAGGCACTGATTGCCCTTTTGTTGGCCAGCATTGCCATGATTGCCTATATTACACTGCGCTTTGAGTATCGCTTTGCTTTATCTGCCATTGTGGCACTGCTTCACGATGCCCTGATTGTGCTGGCTTTCTTCTCGGTGTTCAGGGTAGAAGTAAACGGGCCCTTTATTGCGGCTATCCTCTTTATTCTCGGTTATTCCATTAACGATACCATCGTAATCTTTGACCGGGTCCGGGAAAACCTGAAAAACCGTCATAAAGACAAGCTGACGGAAGTGGTGAACATGAGCATCCGCTCTTCCCTGCGCCGTTCCATTATTACCTCGCTGACCACCCTGCTTGTACTGCTGACCATGTACATTTTTGGTGGCGTAACACTGCAGGCCTTTATCAGCGCTTTGCTGGTAGGTGTGTTTGCCGGCACCTATTCCTCCATCTTCATTGCCAGCCCGGTCTGGCTTTCCTGGAAAGAGGCGGAAGCAGGGAAAAATACTCGTACCAAAACAGCCTAAAGCATCCGCTTTAGGCTTTTCCTTTACATATTGAAAATGATTATTAGGGGTGAGATAATGGTTTCCCACGACCGCGTTGAAAACAGCCTGTCCGGGGCCAGAGCAGGCATAATAGTCAATCTGTTTTTGGCCGTGCTTAAGGCCGGCGCCGGTATAATGTCCGGCAGTTTTGCCATGATGGCCGATGCACTTCATTCCTTTGCCGATATTGTGGCTTCCGGTGTGGTTTATGTGGGTATTCGGGTGGCCAGCAAGCCGGCGGATGATGAGCATCCTTACGGGCATGGCAAGGCCGAATCCATAGCCAGTAAAATTGTCTCCATTATAGTTATTCTGGCCGGTCTAAATATCGGCTACTTTTCCCTGCAGGCGCTGTTTCAGGCCGATTTACCGGTGCCGGGGCAGATGGCCCTGTATGCCGCCCTGATATCCATTGTGGTTAAGGAAACACTGTTTCGCTACACCATCCGGATTGGCCGGGAGACCAACTGCAAAGCACTGGTGGCCAACGCCTTTGAGCACCGCACCGATGCGCTCTCTTCTGTGGCGGCACTGTTGGGAATTGGCGGGGCGCTGTTGGGTGCTGCCTATGGCTTGCCGCAGCTGGCCTATCTGGATCCGGTGGCGGGGATTATTGTGTCGGTGTTTATCGTGCGGATGGGATGGCATATTGCCATAGAAGCGGCCAGTGAACTGATGGATGCCCAGGAGGACCCGGAGTTTATCGCCGGGCTGGAAAAACTGATTCTGGCAGTGGACGGCGTTTTAGAGGTGCACGGAATCCGGGTGCGCGCCGCCGGGCCCCATAAGTTTGTGGATTTGGAAATTGGTGTGGACGGGGATATTTCTGTGCGGGAAGGCCATGATGTGGCTCGACGGGTAAAGCAGGAACTTTTGGCAAAGCAAGAGGAAATCACCAACGTCCTCATTCATGTTAATCCCTGCCGTGCTTGTGAGGAAAAGAGGGATTTTGACCGGGTTTGACGAATTTGTGAGAAAGGTTAAAACCGGAGGGGATAGCGATGCAGTTAGGTGTGATTGTGGGCCTGGTGTTTGGCGTGATAATTGCGTTTTTTGCCATGTTAAATACGGAAACCATTATTGTAAATTACTTTTTTGGACAGGTTTACGCCAGCGTAGCCATTGTGGTGCTGGGCTCTGCCCTGGCGGGCGCCTTGGCGGTGGGGATGTTTGGTTTGGTTACTAAAATTCGCACCGGTTTTGCCTTCTGGGATTATCAAAACAGAGTGGAGCGGCTGGCCAAGGAAGTGGCACAGCTGCAGGAGCAGAAGAAAGCTTTGACCGACGATCTTTCCTATGTTAACGCTGAGTGTGAGGAAATTTTGCGGCAAAAGGAAATAGAGCTGGCAGAATGTGAGGAGGAGGCGGCACAACAAGAAGTGGCCGCTGAAGCCACTGACCAGCAGGAGATTGTGGAGGAAGAAAAAAAGGATGACAACTAAAGTATGGCCGTGGACCGTACCGGAGAAAAATCCGGCGGTACAGCAACTGGCTGAAGCGTTGGGGCTGCACCGGCTGACGGCGGCATGCCTGACGCAGCGGGGCGTGACCACCACGGAGGCGGCGCGCCTTTTTTTGGCCGGCAGCTTATCCGATCTGGGGGACCCGTTTAAGATGGCGGGCATGGCCAAGGCCGCCGAGAGGCTGGCGCTGGCCGTCAGAGAACGGGAACCGGTTTTAATTTATGGAGATTATGACGCTGATGGGGTGACATCCACGGCGCTTTTAATGGCGGTGCTGCAGAAATTAGAGGTTTCGGTGGAATACTATATCCCAAGCCGTTTGGGTGACGGATACGGGCTGCACGGCAGCGTTCTGGAAGAGTTTGCCGGCAGGGGCGGGAAGCTGGCGGTGACGGTGGACTGCGGTATTAACTCCTTTGCCGAGATGGAGTTGGCAAAAGAGCTGGGCCTGGATTTAATTGTCACCGACCACCATGAATGCTTTGACGGCCAGCGCAATGCCTTTGCCGTATTAAACCCCAAGCAGGAAGAATGTGGCTATTCAGAGAGAAATCTGGCCGGTGTGGGGGTAGCCTGGAATCTGGCCCGGGCGCTGCACAGCCTTTTGGGAGTGCCCTTTGCCGAAACCGCCGAATATCTGGATTTGGTGGCGGTGGGCTCCATCGCCGATGTGGTACCGTTATTGGGGGAAAACCGTATACTGGTTAAGTACGGGCTGGAGAAACTCTCGGAGAGGCCCCGGCCCGGTTTAGCTGCCCTGGCCCGGGTGGGTAACGTGGGAGAGCAGAAACTTTCTGCTACCCAAGTGGCGTTTGTGCTGGCTCCCAGGCTAAATGCGCCGGGCCGGTTGGGTGATGCGGCTCCGGCGGTGGAGACGCTGTTGGCCGACGAGGCCGACGCCGAGGCCCTGGCTCATGAATTGGATGAGAAAAACCGCCAGCGACAGCAGGTGGAAAAAGATATTCTGGCGGAGGCCAGGGAGTTGGCGGCAGCGCAGGCCGACAAGCCGGCCCTGGTTTTGTGGCGTGATACCTGGCATCCCGGCGTGGTGGGAATTGTGGCCGGACGATTGGCTTCCGAATTTGCCAAGCCATCGGCTCTGGTGGCGGTGGATGGCACCCAGGGTAACGGCTCTATTCGTTCTGTACCCGGCTGTGATGTGGTGGATGCCCTGCAGGCCTGCACCGAGCATCTGGCCCGCTTTGGCGGCCATCCGGAAGCGGCGGGGCTGACGGTGGACACCCAGTGCCTGGAAGCGTTCAGGGAAGCTTTTTGCCGTGCGGTGGCCACCCAAAAGACAAAGGAAGAGCAGCGGCAGCAGGTGGCGGCGGAAGCGGTGCTGGCTGAGCTGTCTTTAGAGTTGGTGGAAGAGTTGGCGGCCCTGGAGCCTTTTGGCCAGGGGAACCCGGAACCGCTGTTTCTGGTACGGGATGTGGAAGTAGCTGCCGCGCGACGGGTCGGCAATAACGGCAAACACCTGCAGATGAAGCTTAAAAACGGGGGACCGGTTTACGCCGGCATCTGTTTTGGCGGTGGTGAGGCGGATATTGCCCGGGGAATGCAGGTGGATGCGGTGGTGTTTCCCACCACCAACACCTGGCAGGGCCGTACCAGCCTGTCTTTGCATGTGCGTGATGTGCGCCAGGCACAGGCTGCCGCCGGATTGAAAATAATTGACCGGCGAAGGGTGGCCGGAAATGATAAGTATCTGGAGAATCTTGCCGGGCAGCATAAGCTTTTGATTTGGGTAAATACCAAAGCGGCCAAGGAAAGCCTGGAGGCCAGGCTTGGCAGCCGGGTTGAGGTGACCCAGTTGGGGCGAAATGCAGAGCATGTAAGCTGTGATATGCTGGTGTTTTATCATTTGCCATTTGACCAAAATGCGGTGGGCCGGCTTTTGGGAACAATAAAGTTTAGCGGCGAACCGGAGATCTGCCTCTGTTATGGCAGTGAGGAGCTGCACTTAAACGAGCGTATTTTTGCCGCCACCATTCCCAGTGAGAAAACGCTGCAGCAGTTGGCAGCCTGCCTGGAACAAAGCAAGGACCCACTGACACCGGAGCTGGCCCGCAAGGAGTTATCTTTTCCTGTAACCCAATACTTAGTGAATCAGGCCCGTACTGTGTTTGCGGAGTTGGCCGGCCAAAAACGGCAGGAACAAAGGTTGCAGCTTGCCAATCTGGAGAAATCGGAGACCTTTTGTCAGTGCTGTGAGGCGCTGGCGGCATTTAGAAAGTTTCAGGCCCTGTGGTGGGAAGCGCCTGCCAAGGATCTGGCACGACACCTGACACAAGACACCGACATGATTGTCCCGGAAGGGGAAAACTTACCATGAGTCTTGCAGAATTAAAAGAAAAAATTAAATTATATTACCCGGTGGAACCGGACTGGAGCCGGCTAAATGAAGCCTATAAGTTTGCCGTTGAAGCGCATCAGGGTCAGAAGCGCTTTTCCGGCGAGCTCTATATTACCCATCCTTTAGGGGTGTCTCATATTCTGGCGGAGCTGGAAATGGATATGGATACCATTGTGGCCGGACTGCTCCATGATGTGGTGGAGGATACCGAGGTTACCCTGGAAGATATTGAGGAAAAATTCGGCGAGGAGATTGCCATGCTGGTGGACGGTGTGACCAAACTGTCCAAGCTGGAGTATAAATCCAAGGAAGAGCATCAGGCAGAAAACCTGCGCAAAATGTTTATCGCCATGGCCAAAGACATCCGGGTACTTTTAATTAAGCTGGCTGACCGCACCCATAACATGCGGACGCTGAAATACCTGACTTCCATTAAGCAGCAGGCCATCTCCCGGGAGACCCTGGAGATCTATGCGCCGCTTGCCCACCGGTTGGGGATTTACAAGATAAAGTGGGAGCTGGAAGACCTGGCGTTTCGTTTCCTGGAGCGGGATCGCTACTATGCCCTGGTGGATAAACTGGCTAAAAAGCGCCAGGAGCGGGAGCAGTTTATCGGGCAGATTATGGACACGCTGGAGCCCAAGCTGGAGGATGTGGGGATTCAAGCGCACATTTCCGGCCGCCCCAAACACTTGTACAGTATTTCGCAGAAGATGAAGGAGCAGGGCAAAGAGTTTCATGAAATCTATGACCTGACGGCTATCCGCATTATTGTGGATTCACTAAAGGACTGTTACGGTGCGCTGGGAATTGTTCATACTTTATGGAAGCCCATTCCCGGCCGCTTTAAAGACTATATTGCCATGCCCAAACCTAACATGTATCAGTCGCTGCACACGCTGGTGATGGTGGGCAAAAATGAGCTTTTGGAAGTGCAGATCCGCACCTGGGAAATGCACCGGACGGCGGAATTCGGGATTGCGGCCCACTGGCGATACAAAGAAGGCGATATCCGGGATGATGACTCCATCGACAATAAGCTCACCTGGCTGCGCCAGATAATGGAGCTGCAGCAGGATTCCAAGGATGCTTCCGAGTTTATGGAAAACGTCAAACTGGATTTGTTTGCCGATGAAGTATTTGTTTTTACCCCCAAAGGGGATGTAATTGACCTGCCGGCAGGGTCCATCCCGCTGGACTTTGCCTATAAAATTCATACCGACATCGGACACCGCTGCATCGGCGCCAGGGTAAACGGCCGGTTGGTACCCCTTGATTATGAGTTAAAAACCGGCGATATAGTGGAGGTTATGACCGCCAAGCAGGGCTCGCCCAGCCGGGACTGGCTCAAGATGGTGAAAAGCTCCGGTGCCAGAGCCAAGATTCGTACCTGGTTTAAAAAGGAGCGGCGGGATGAAAACCTGAGCAAGGGTAAAGAACTGCTGGAAAAGGAGCTGCGTAAGCAGGAACTGGATCCACAGCAATATCTGAAAACCTCTTTGCTGCAGGAAGCTGCCAGAAAGTTTAACATCCAAAATGAAGAGGATTTTTATGTGGCCATCGGTCTGGGCGGGATAACGCAGCAGCAGGCGGTAAGCCGGCTCAAAGATGAGTACCGGAAAAAATACGGCACCGGTGATGAACCGGAGCAGGTGCGGGAGTTTAAACCGCAGAAGCCCGGAGCAAAGAAAACCGGCAAAGGTGTGAGCATTGCCGGCATTGATAATCTGTTAATCCGTTTTGCCAAATGCTGTACACCGGTGCCCGGCGATAAAATTGTGGGTGTGGTTACCCGCGGGCGCGGCGTTTCTGTGCACCGCAGCGATTGTCCCAACGTATCGGTGCGGGGTGAGAACAAACCGCACCACTTAGAAGCCCACTGGGAGGAACAGCCCGAAGGCGCTTATCCTGTGGATATTGAAGTCACCGCCATGGACCGGCCCCAGATCCTCATGGATGTGGTCAACGCCGTCTCCGAATGTAAAGTAAACATCACCGCCCTAAACGGCCGCAGCACCAAAGACCGCATGTCACAAATCCACATGACGGTCACCGTTGCCGACCGCCACCACCTGGACAACGTCATCAGCCGCATCAATCGCGTCAAAGACGTCTACCGCGTCCACCGCCTCAGCGGCTAACCGTGGACAGAGGGACAGGTTTTTTTGTCCACGTTTTCGAGACAAAGGGGACAGGTCAATTTGTCCCATCTATTCTCGCCATTTGAGACAGAGGGAGGTCATTTCCCCCAGTTTCCACGATAGCTTGTGTCCTTAAATGTTTTTTAGCCACCATCCAATTGCTGTTTGCTTCAAATGCTCTATAGGCAACAATGGAAGCCAGAGGAGGCCAAATAAGTGCGAGTTGTAATCCAGCGAGTTTCTTCCGCCAGAGTAGATGTAGACGGTGAGATAACCGGGAAAATCAACAGAGGGTTTCTGATCCTGCTGGGGGTGAGCCCGGAAGACAACGAAGATGATATCGCATATCTTGCAGAGAAGACGGTTAATTTAAGAATCTTTGAAGATGATGCAGGCAAAATGAACCTCTCTCTGCTGGATATTGCCGGCGAAGCGCTGGTAGTATCCCAATTTACTCTTTATGCTGATACGCGCAAAGGGCGGCGTCCCGGCTTCTCGGGCGCGGCTGCCCCTGATTTGGCCCAGCAGTTGTATGAGAAGTTCTGCGAGGAATTGCGTGTGCGAGGCATCACGGTGGCTACCGGTCGCTTTGGCGCCATGATGGACGTCAGCCTCACAAACCATGGTCCCGTGACTATCATCATCGACAGCGAACAACGATTAAAATAATGGTAATTTGAGAAGAGTACGAACACACCGTAACGTGAACGTACTCTTTATTAATGGGAATGAAATCAAGAGTTGGGTCTTGACAGGAACACACGTTCGTGTTAAGGTGGTGCTGAAAAGAGTAGGACGACAGCAAGATATAGCATTACTGCCGTGGACAGAGGGACAGGTTTAATTGTCCACTTTTTAATCCGGTAGAAATGTGAGGTGGTTAAATGCCCAGAACAGCACGTAAATTGAGCTCAACTGGACTTTATCACATCATCTTGCGTGGAGTAAATCGTGAGGCTGTATTTATTGATGATGAAGATAGGCGACAATTTCTGAAGATTTTAAAGTATATCGAGAAGGTTAGTGGGTGTGAAATTCTTTGTTATTGTCTCATGGACAACCATATCCATATTTTGCTTAAGGTTAATGACGAGCCGCTGGCAACAATAATAAAAAGAATATGTGGCAGTTATGTGCTCTATTTTAACAAAAGGCACGGGAGAATTGGGCATTTGTTTCAGGAAAGATTCAGAAGCGAACCTGTAGAGAGTAATCGCTATTTTCTCACGGTATTTCGCTATATCCTACGTAATCCTGTAAAAGCAGGCATGGTGAAACTTGTGTCAGAATACCGTTGGAGTAGCTACAACGAATATGTGAGGGCCTCTACTTTAACAGGAAGCTATTCGTTAAACCTGTTTGCAGAGTCTGGCTATAACTCTTTTGAATCATTTAAAGAATATGTAAATACACCTAACGAAGATGAATGTCTGGAGTATGAAGATAAGCCTTCAATTTCGGACGATGAAGTAAAAGAGATCATCGAAGGGATAATTGGTGTATGCGCACGTGAAATTAAAAAAATGGATAAGTGCCAAAGGAATGCCACTATTAAAAGAATCAAAGCTGTAGTTGACGTACCTTTGCGGCAACTTGCAAGAGTAACCGGACTCTCAAAAAGTTTGTTAAGTAAAATATAGAGCACATTTGTGGACAGATAAACCTGTCCCTCTGTCCACAAATGGAAAAAGCAGGCAATTGGATGCCTGCTTTTTTATATTTGGTTAGTTGAAGTAGTTTTTTAGGCCGCGGACTATGGCGTCGGCGGAGTTTTGGCGGAATTCGCTGGTGCGCATCAGGGATTCTTCGTGGCTGTTGGAGAGGAAGCCCAACTCCACCAGGGCGGAGGGCATGGATGTCTGCCGTATTACCAGGAAGTTACCGTGTTTTACACCGATATCACGCAGCCCGAGTCCTCGCACCAATTCATTTTGCAGGTAAGATGCCAGGTTGAAAGAGGCACTTGCTGAGGCTTTGTTGCGGAAATAGTATGTTTCTGTACCCCCGGTTGCGGGATTGGGATGGGCGTTGGCATGAACACTTACAAAGACCTCAGCGCCCGCATTTTGGGCGATGTTTACCCGTTGGGACAAAGGAATAAATACATCGGTGTCACGGGTCATAATTACCTGGGCACCTTCGGCACGCAGCTTGTCGGCTACTCGCAGAGATACGTCTAGTACCACATCTTTTTCAGGTAGTCCTGATACACCCACAGCTCCGGGATCAGTTCCTCCGTGGCCCGGGTCGATGGCAATTATTCTGCCAGCCAGGGACCCATTGCCGTTTGCAGCATTGCGGGAAAAGGTTGTTACATAAGCGGCGGCAATCCAGCCGGCGCGGCCGTCAGGGAGGCTTACCTGCAGCCAATCATTTTGTTTGGCCAGCACTTCCACTGTTTGGCCCTGGGCCAGGACATCTATGCGTTCATTATCAGTTGACGGATCGGGACGTACGTTTAGTCCGCTGGCTGTAACACGGGCCATCTGCTCTGATTCGGGAACCTCCTGTGATGCCGGTTCCGGAGCAGGGGCAATGGTTTCTTTGGCTTTTTCTGCTTCTTTTGCTTCTACTGTTTTTTCAGCTTTCTGCTTTTCTTGTTCCTCTTCTTCACTGGTTTCCTCAGCTTCATCAACTGATTCCTGGGATTCAGTTTCTTCTTCTTCTAAATCGTCACCTTTGCTGTCGGTATCTTCCCGGGAGTTTTCCTCTTGCAAAACTGCCGGTGCTTCCTCTGCGGAATAAGTAGCAACATCGCTCAAATCATTATTTATTTCATCATTTGTGCCATTGGCAGCGATTCCAAATGCCAGGCTTGTCCCCAGAAACAAAGCTATAATTACAAAAAGAATAGGTCTGAATAGTCTTTGTTTTTTCATAATACTCTCCCTTTGTCGGTCACCTATGTAGAGGCAACATGTTAAGATATTATGTTAACATCTTAACATTCCTTAACAACTTACTTCTAGCTGTAATGTTTGCCAATTTCCTGTTATGGTCTGGACAGAGTCGGCTTTTTGCAGAGGCTCCTTTTTTGTAAGCATAGTATAGCTATAGGGTTTACAAATAAGGCGAGTGCGGGTTATTGGTGATTGCTATTGGCGGGGAAGGTGTAAGCAGCCTTATAATAAATTTATTCTGTTGTTTTTTAAGGGAGGTTACCGGCAATATGAAAAAGAGGGGACTATTAACTTTATTTATTGTGGTTGTAATGGTTTTTTTGACAGGCTGCTTCGGTAGCGGCCAAGAAGGGGAAGAGGATTTTGTGATTGGTATTATCCCTTCTTTGAACCAAGGCGAAATGCAGGAGGCGGTTACCCGCTTGGCTGCTGTTTTGGAGCGTGAACTGGACAGACCGGTTGATGTGAGTGTATACGCCGATTATAACGGTGTGGTGGAGGCCATGAATTACGGCCAGATTGACATGGCTTATTACGGTCCGCTTACATATGTGATTGTAAATAAGCAAAGTGGGGCGCAGGCCATTATTACCCAGTTGGTGGATGGAGAGCCATGGTATTATTCCTATATCATCGCTCCGTTGGATGCGCCGTTTGACAATATTGAGGAAATGCTGGCAAAATCCCAGGATATTACCTTTGCCTTTGCTGATCCAAACTCCACCTCCGGATCTTTGGTGCCGGCATTAATGCTAAAAGAAAAAGGCGTTTTTCGTGGCCCCAATGACCATGACTTTAAGGATGTACAATATTCCGGCTCCCATGATGTAACTGCGGCAGCGGTGGAGCAGGGGAATGTGGATGCCGGTGCCATTGACAGTGCGATTTATGATATGCTGGTGCGAAACGGCAAGGCGGATGCAGATAAGATTAAGGTAATCTGGCAGTCGGAGGAATTGTTTCAGTATCCATGGGCAGTAAAAAGCGGCACTCCCCAAGAGACGATAACGGCGCTGCAGGAGGCCTTTTTAAGCATTGATGATCCGGTAATTTTGGATGCCTTTGCTGCTTCCGGTTTTACCATTGCTGAAGACGCCGACTACTTGCCCATCAGAGAAGCGGCTGAGGCCGATGGGCGGATTTAATAAAAATACCGCCCTGCTTTTGCTGGCGGTAATCATTGCCGTGTGGAGTGCGGTGGGAACCGGGTTTAATCTGCTGCTATTTTTGGATTTTCGCAATTCCCTGGATTTTCTGGCCCGATCCTGGCCGCCGGATTGGTCGGTGCTGAGACCTGCGGTTTCTGCCATTGCAGAAACTCTGCAAATTGCCTACCTGGGTACTTTGCTGGCGCTAATCCTGGCCCTGCCCCTGAGCTTCCTGGCGGCATGGAATACGGCGCCGAACGGGGTTGTCTATAACGGCGTTCGCAGCGTGCTAAGTTTTATCAGAGCCGTGCCGGAGATTGTTTTTGCGCTGATTTTTGTGCCCACCGTAAGTCTGGGGGCCATGGCCGGTGTGCTGGCCATTACCCTGCATAATCTGGGAGTTTTGGGCAAACTTATCGCCGAGCTGGTGGAAGCGGCGGAGCGCGGGCCGCAGGAGGCGGTGGCGGCATCGGGTGCGCCGGGGATACTGGTGGCAACCCACGGAATTTTACCGCAGATTTTGCCCAATGTATTGTCCCATGCCTTTTACCGTATGGAGGTAAGTGTGCGTTCAGTGCTGGTTTTGGGTTTTGTGGGTGCCGGCGGCATCGGCCAGCAGCTGTTTATTCACTTCCGTATGTTTCAGTATGAAAAGGTGTTTGTGGATGTGCTGGCCATTATGGCACTGGTGGTTTTGATTGATTATCTGGGAGCCTTTGTGCGCTCCCGTGTAATATAGGTGATGCTATGCTGTTAACGATAGATAATTTAACTATGCGCTATCCCAGAGCAGAGAGCTGTGCTCTGGACAATGTGGCCCTTAACCTGACCGCCGGTGAACGGGTGGCGGTGCTGGGGCAGAGCGGTTCGGGCAAATCCACTCTGGTGCGCTGCATCAACAGGCTGGTGGAGCCCCAGAGCGGTCGGGTAGCCTGGGACGGACAGGATGTATTGGGTTTGAAGCCGGAGCAGTTAAAGCGCTACCGACGCGATGTGGGCATGATCTTTCAGAACTTCGCTCTGGTAGATCGGCTTGATGTTTTGCACAATGTGTTGGTAGGCAGCTTTGGCCGTCAGCCCTGGTGGCGCCCGCTTTTGGGCCGCTATAGTGCAGAAGAGGTGGCAATGGCGCTGGATGCCCTAAAACGGGTGGGGATGTCGGATAAAGCTGCCGCCCGTGCCGACCGACTCAGCGGCGGTCAGCGGCAGCGGGTGGGCATTGCCCGGGCGCTAATGCAAAAGCCCCGACTGATATTGGGTGACGAACCGGTTTCCAGCCTGGATCCGGTTATTGCCCGCTCAGTGCTGTCTTTATTGCGTGAAATCAGTGAGCAGGACAGCATTGCCGTCCTGCTCAACCTTCATAACGTGGAGCTGGCCAGGTTTTTTGCCCACCGTATAGTCGGTATTCATGCCGGTCGCATTGTTTATGACGGTCCTGCCGACGGCCTCACTAATGAAGTGTTGGCCCGTGTATATCCACCGGAAGCATAGGTGCCTGATAAAGGAAGAAGTAAATGGCCAGGGCAAAAAGCAGCAGGGCCATTGCGGTGCGAAATACTCCGTGGACGTGCCGCAAACGTGTGGTAATCTTAAATCTATTGGATAACAGGGCAATGAGCACCAGTGGGATAGTATGGCCCAGGCCGTAGAGTAAAACCACTAACAGCCCGGTGGAAAAGCCCAGATTGGGCACCACCATGGTAGTTACTCCCATGACCAAGGGGGTGGTGCAAGGGGAAGGGACCGCGCCAAAAAGTGCGCCTAAAAATGCTGTGGCCACATAGGGGTGCAGTGGTTTGGGTCGCTGATAAAACCCTACGGCCTGCGGCAGGAGTTTGCGCGGCACTCTTAAACCCAGCAGGTAGAGCGCCAGGCCCAGGTATACCACGCCAAGAGCCTTGGGCCATAATCCGGCCCACAGGCCGGCCAGCCGGAGAAAGGCGGTAAATACAACAGTCCAACCGGCTAAGGATAGCAGAAAACCGCCGGAAAAAACGCTGATATGGCCCAGGAGGGCTATTTTTTTTGCCTGTTGCCAATGTTGGGCGCGGTGGGCCAGAATTGGGACGATACCCAGCATGCATGGGTTAAAAAAAGCAATAAAGCCCGCTGCCAACGGTAAGAGCACAAAGAGCGGGTGGATTCCGGCGCTGGACGTGATGGCGTCCAGCAAGTTGTGAAAAAGTTGTTCCATTAGATCACTCCTGTAGTTTGGTGGAAAATGGGACAGTTGACCTGTCCCCGTGTCCCACTTTGGTTACTACAGTGTATAGTAGGGGCGGGTGGGATATGCGTATTATTTTTGTGTTTTGTGGGTTGACAGAGGGGCGGGTGGGTGAATATAATTAAACAAATACATAGTAATCCTATATTATTAGTGGGAATAGCAAGCGACAAGAAGGGAGGGGTGAGCCCGTGTATTTGGTCAGTTTGACGGAGGATTGTGATGAGGATGTGGTGGTGCGGGAGATTATGGGCCGCAGGGGGGCGGCTTTGCTAAGTGTGGTGGTTGATCTGGCGGCGGATTTGGATACAGACCGTTACAGCCGGCTTGTACGCCGGATAAAGTGTTTGTGCGATGCCATGATTGTGGCCAGAGTCTCCCTGGATGCGTCCCGGCAGCAGGTGGAGAAAGCATTTTCCGCCGGGTTTCATGCCTTGATTCTGGCAGCAGATAAACTGCCGGCGAAGCTGGATAATGCGGTTACGCAGGCTGCAGCGCAGATGTTTCCCTCCGGCGCCGTCTTTCTTTCTCTGGAGTACCCTGTGGCCCAGGAGAAGCTGGCTCAGGTGGTGGCCGCCGGCCTTGTTCCGTTGTGCGACGCCCCCTGGAAAGTGGTGCAGCCGCTGCTTGCCGGTCAGGGTTTGGATGATAAATGGCTGTATTTTCTGGGCTTTTACCGCAAAGGTGCCGGTTTGGGCATGAAGGATAAAATCGTTAAGAAGGTCCTGTTGGAGACCGCTAATCTTAAGCATTCCCTCCGTGTAAGCCAGGTAGAGGAGTCCTATCAGTCCAGCTCGTTATAAGGAGAAGTTATGGATACAAACTTTCACATAGATACCCGGCCATTACCCGTTTTGTTTTTGCTAAAATATAAAGCTTTTCTTTTTCTGCTGGTACTGGGAGGGGTGTTTCTCCATTTGATGTCCCTGCAGAGCCCAATTGACGGCCTGACTCAACAAGGGTACTTTGCGTTGGTCATCTTTGTGCTCAGCGTAATCCTGTGGGTGACCAATGTGCTGCCACTGGCCATTACCAGCCTGCTTGTGATGGGATTGCTCTCCACGTACCAGGTGCTGGATAATGATACCATCTACAGTTTTTTCGGCGATTCGGCCATCTTTTTTATTCTGGGAGCGTTTATGATTACCGCCGCCGTTTCTTCCACCGGGCTGAGCCGCCGGGTGGCCTACGTGGTTCTGGGGCGCTTTGGCCGGACTCCGTTTCGCATTGTGTTGAATGTTTTTCTTCTTGCGGCCGTTATGTCGCTGGTTATGCCAACCCACGCTGTGGCCGCTTTAATGTATCCGCTGCTTATGGAAATAGCTAAAGCTCTGAATTTGAAAAAAGGCGATCGGCTGGGCAAGTTTATGTTTTTTGCCCTCTGCTGGGGAGCGGTAATCGGCGGGGTGGCCACATTTTTGGGCGGTGCCCGCAATCCTTTGGCGGTGGGGATGCTGCAAAGCCGTACCGGTATTGAAATCGGTTTTACCCAATGGTTTGTGGCGGTGGGTCCCATTGCCCTGGGGATGATGCTTTTTGCCGTTGTCCTTCTCCATCGCGCAGCGAAGCTAAAGAAACGGACTCTGGATTTGTCGGCGGTGCGGCAGGAAATCAGTTTGTTGGGGAAATTCTCTTTTAACGAGGCCAAGGCAGCGGTGATTCTTATAGTTACCCTTTATATGTGGGTTTTTCACGGTTCCACCGTGGGGATTGCCAATATTGCCTTAATCAGCGCCGCCATGTTTTTTGTGCTGGGGGCTGTAACCTGGGAAGAGATGGCCCAGCAAATTAACTGGGGAACGGTGTTTATGTACGGCGGCGCCATTACCCTGGGCAAGTCGCTCACCGGCAGCGGGGTGCTGGAGTGGCTTTTGGAGACGCATTTGGTTTCCTTGCAGCTGGGGCCGCTGTTTTTGCTTATGTTGGTGGCCGCAGCCAGCATTATCCTCACCGAGGGTATCAGCAATGCCGCGGTGGTAGGGATGCTTATGCCGCTTGTAATGGAGTACAGTGCGGTTTTTGGCTTTGATCCGCGCCTGTCGGCTTATATGGTGGCGGTTCCCTCGGGGCTTAGTTTCATGTTCCCCATGGGGACTCCGGCCAACGCCATTGCCTATTCATCAGGGTTTTACACATTGCGGGAATCGGCAATCTACGGACTTATTCTTAATTTAGCTGCCTGGGCCATTTTTGTGCTGATGGCCGCACTTTACTGGCCGCTTCTGGGCCTGCAGCTGGTGTGATAAGGAAAGGGAAGAAGAAAATGTGGATAAAAAGTACCGGGAGAAATTGCTGGAGCAAAAGGGGATGATCTAGTTTGAGTACACACCGCTGGGAGTTGGAAGTGAAAAAGACCGATGTGCTGGTAATCGGCGGCGGTGCTGCCGGTATTTATGCTGCCGTTACCGCCCGGGAAGGCAACCCGGAGTTATCTGTGACGGTGCTGGAAAAAGCACACGTTAGCCGCAGCGGCTGCCTGGCCGCCGGGATTAATGCCATTAACGCGTACCTAAATCCCGGTGAAACAGCAATGAGTTTTCTGGATTATGTGAAAAAGGAAAATCACGGGCTGGTGCGCGATGATCTGGTGCTGACCATGGCCCAGGGACTAAACAGCGCCACAGACCGTTTATATGACTGGGGCCTGCCGCTTTTAAAGGATGAAGCGGGCCGGTATCTGGCCCGCGGCAAACGCAGTGTGCGGGCCAACGGAGAACGGATTAAACCCATCATGGCTCAGGCCCTGCGGGCAAGCGGCGCCCAGGTGCTAAACCGGGTTAATGCCGTAAATCTGTTTGTAAAGGACGGTCGGGTGCGGGGAGTGTTTGCCTGCAGTACCCGGGAGGAGAAGATGTATCTGGTGCTGGCAAAGGCGGTGATCTGTACCACCGGCGGTGCGGCGGGAATCTATAAGCCCAACAATCCCGGAGCGGCACGACACAAGATGTGGTACTGTCCGTTTAACACCGGTGCCGGCTATGCCATGGGGTTAAGAGCCGGGGCAGAGATGACCTCCTTTGAGATGCGCTTCATTGCGCTTCGCACCAAAGATACCATTTCCCCCACCGGAACCATCGCTCAGGGTGTGCGGGTGCCGCAGGTAAATGCCCTGGGGGAGGAGTATCTGCACCGCTATGGGGCCCGCACCACGCCGGAGCGTCTGGCGGCTACCCTGGCAGAAAACATGGCGGGCCGGGGCCCCTGTTACCTGGACACGGCGCGACTGGATAAAGAAGCTTCCTCCATGCTAAAAGATGCTTACCTGAATATGTCGCCCTCCATTTTGCTCAAATGGGCCGACGAGGAAGCGGAGCCCCATGACAAGCCGGTGGAAATCTGCGGTTCCGAGCCCTATATTGTGGGCGGCCACGGCATGGCCGGCTTCTGGGTGGATGCAGGACGGCGCACCACGCTGCCGGGTTTGTATGCAGCAGGTGATGTGGCCGGCGGGGCACCGAAAAAATATGTGACCGGCAGTATGGCCGAAGGGGAACTGGCAGCCCTTGCCGCACTGGCCGATTTGGGCGAAGACTTAGCACCGCTTTCCGAGCGGGAGGCCCGCGAGGCCCTGGAGGCGGAGGCGGAAGCTGTGCTTTTGCCCCTTGGGCAAGACAGCGGCTTTACTCCCAAAGCGCTGCAAAAGAGGCTGCAGAAGGTGATGGATGAATATGCCGGCGGCATCAGTACGGGCTACCGCGTGGCGGAGCCGTCCTTAATGCAGGCGCGGCAAAAACTGCGGCAATTGGCAGAGGATGTGGCTCTTTTGCAGGCGAAAAATCCCCGGGATTTAACGGCGGCCCATGAAACCGCCGACCGGGTGCTCATTGCCCGGGTTGTGGTGGAGCATCTTTTGCACCGGCGGGAAAGTCGCTGGCCCTGTTATCAAGAGCGGCTGGATTATCCGGAGCGTGACGATGAAAAGTGGCTGAAATTTGTTAATTCCCGTTATGACAATGCCGGTGACACGGTGGTGGTAATGGAGAGGCCGTATGAGGGAGGTGCTTTTGATGACAGTTCGGATTGACGGCACAGTCTGTGACGGCTGTCCCCACGCCAAAGAAGCCCCCTGCATGCGGGTTTGCCCGGGGGATTTACTGACTAAGGATTCTAGCGGTAAGGCGGCCATTGCCATGCCGGAGGATTGTTGGGACTGTGCGGCCTGTGTCAAGGAATGTCCCCGGGATGCCATTTCCCTCTTTTTGCCCACTGAGGCAGGGGGCCGGGGAAGTACCCTTGTGGCCCGGAAAAAAACCGACGGTGTGCAGTGGACACTCACAGACCGGAAGGGAAAAACGACCAGGATTTTTACTGCGGGAAAAAAGGTTATCTGAAACCGGTTTTTAATACCTCCGATTAGCAGCAGTTTAAAGCGGAGCTTGCGGCAAGGGGCGGAGAAGGAGAATGTGCGCTACCAGGTAAGTTAACTCAAACTTTAGAATGCCTTCAGCACTTTTTCTCCCCCCTCTATT
Source organism: Dethiobacter alkaliphilus AHT 1 (assembly GCF_000174415.1). Classification (NCBI taxonomy): domain Bacteria; kingdom Bacillati; phylum Bacillota; class Dethiobacteria; order Dethiobacterales; family Dethiobacteraceae; genus Dethiobacter; species Dethiobacter alkaliphilus. The sequence goes on along the minus strand of NZ_ACJM01000006.1, from coordinate 50,551 downwards.
GACAGGGGGGAGGTCCCCTTTTATAATGAGAATTAAATGCATAGTAATCCTATGTTTTTATAGGAATTACTATAAGCTGCTTTGGCTCCTGCCGGCAGGCATCATTTTAATAGAAACGTTATATTTTCCGGGGAGGGTGCGCCTGAGTTTCGGCGAAAATTTACAACGATGCGCACTAAATAATTATTTCCCGCTTTATTGCGGGGCACAATACAGGAGGAAGACCAATGGAAATGAATATTGCCGAACTGAAAAAAGGCGGCTTTATGAAGCAGATTCAAAAAGACTATTTTGCCGTGCGCCTGCGGGTGGCCGGCGGTAACCTGACGCTGGAGCAGCTTGCCACCATTCAGGAAGTGGCCCAAAAGTACGGCCAGGGTTATGTGCATATCACCACCCGGCAGGGGATGGAAATTCCCTTCGTTCACTTCGATAATCTGGACGCAGTGCGGGAAGAATTGCTGGCCGGCGGCGTGAAAATGGGTGTTTGCGGCGGCACGGTGCGGGGAATTTATGCCTGCCAGGGCTCACATATGTGCCCCCACGGCCGCATTGATGCCAAAGAACTCTCAGCACAGCTTGATGAAAAGTTCTTTGCTGCCCCCACACCGGGTAAGTTTAAAATCGGGGTGACCGGTTGTCCCAGAAGTTGTGCCAAGCCGCAGGAAAACGATTTTGGATTTATCGGGGTAATTAAGCCGAAATTTAAGCAAAATGATTGCATCAGCTGCGGTTTGTGTGCCGATACCTGCCCCAGCGGCGCCATCACCATGGAGGACGGCTACCCGGCCATTGACCGGGAAAAATGTATTCACTGCGGTGAATGTGTGGCGGTTTGCCCCACCGAGGCGTGGCAGGTTGGTGAACGGGGTGTGCGGGTGCTGGCCGGCGGCCGCATCGGCCAGGATCCCAAGCTGGGTAAAACAGTGATTGATTTTCTGTCTTTAGATAAAATCCCGGCGGTAATTGAGGCCAGCATCGAGTTTTACCGTGAGCATGGTGAGACCAAAGAGCGTTTCGGAAGAGTGATTGAACGAATTGGCTGGGACCGTTACCAGGAGGTGATTGACCGTGCAGCCAGATAAAACGTTGGATATAACCGGGGATCAGTGCCCCATGACTTTTGTAAAAACCAAGCTGGCTTTGGAAGGTATTGAAGCGGGCCAGTTTCTGGAAGTGTTTTTAAACAGTGGTGAGCCGGTAAAGAATGTGCCTCGCAGCTTAAGAAACGAAGGGCATAAAGTGGTGGCCCTGGAGAAGCAGGACGACGGCACTTACCGTTTGTTGGTGGAAAAGGAGGGCGGACAGTGAGCGGGGTATATAAGCTGGATGCCCACCTGTACCGTCAGATGCTTAAGCAGTGTGAGAAGGAAGCTCCGGCGGAAGCCTGCGGCCTGTTGGGCGGAGCCGACGACCTAAGCGGTACCCGGATTTTTCCTCTGGAAAACCTGGATGCCTGTGCCGAGTCGTATAAAATGGACCCTAAGGCGGTCTTGTCTGTGATGAAGACGCTGGATGAGAATGATATGGAGTTAAATGCCATATACCACTCCCATCCCGCCACGCCGTCCAGGCCCTCCAAGGTGGATATTGCCCAGGCCTATATGCAGGTGGTGTATTTGATTTTATCGCTGGCCGGTGATGAGCCGGTATTAAAAGGGTTCTACATTGACGAAGGGGAAGTGACGGAAGTCCCGGTGGAAATTGTGGAGAAGGCAGGCGAAGCTGATGTTAAATGATGAGCAAATATTGCGTTATTCCCGCCATATCCTGCTGCCTGAGATGGGCGGCAAGGGTCAGGAAAAGCTGTTAAACGCCAAGGTGCTGTTAATCGGTGCCGGCGGCCTGGGTTCTCCCGCAGCGCTTTATCTGGCCGCAGCCGGGGTGGGAACCCTGGGGATTATGGATGCGGATACGGTGGATGTGAGCAACCTGCAGCGCCAGGTTATCCATACCACCCCCGATGTGGGTAAGCTGAAGGTGGAATCGGCTAAAGAAACCATTGCAGAGCTTAACCCGGATGTAAATGTTATTACCTACCCCGAGTTTGCCACGGTGGATAATATTCCGGAGATTCTGCCGCAGTACGATGTGGTGGTGGACGGCTGTGACAATTTTGCCACCCGTTATCTGGTAAGTGATGCCGCTGTGATGTATAAAAAACCCTACGTTTACGGCAGTATCCTGCGCTTTGACGGCCAGGCCTCGGTGTTTAACCCGCCGGAAGGACCCTGCTACCGCTGCATTTTCCCGGAAGCGCCGCCCCCAGGGGCTGTGCCCAGCTGTCAGGAAGCAGGGGTTTTGGGCGTATTGCCCGGCCTTTTGGGTGTAATTCAGGCCACCGAAGCACTGAAAGTGATTCTGGGCGTGGGTGATCCCCTCATTGGCCGCCTGCTATTGGTGGACGCTTTGGGCATGGAGTTTATGCAGGGTAAAGTTAAGCGTAACGTCAAATGTCCGGTGTGCGGCGACGAGCCCACCATCACCGAACTTTTAGCAGAGAATTACCAACAGGCCACCTGCAGCGTGGACCTGGATGAAGAATAAAGAGGAGGAGAAAGATATGACAATTTATCTGCCAACACCGCTGCGCCGTCATGCCGGCGGTGCCCGTGAAGTTGAAGTAAGCGGCAGCACCATTCGTGAGGTTTTTACCGGGTTAAAGGAAAACTATCCCGATTTGGCATCACAGCTGTGGGATGACGAAGCTGATGATCTGAAAAAGTACCTTAGTGTGTTTCTAAACGACGAAAATGTCCGCAATCTGCAGGGCCCGGATACCCCTGTGGGAGAAAAGGACGAGATTTCCGTGATCCCCGCCATTGCCGGCGGTAGCCGGTAATGAATATCTTACCTGATATCACCGCCTCCATCGGTAATACGCCGCTGGTGGCAATGGACCGTCTGGCAGCAGGGCTGGCCGCCCGGGTGGCGGCAAAGCTTGAAGGCCGCAATCCCTTAGGCAGTGTCAAAGACCGGACGGCCTGGGCCATGGTGCGTGCCGCAGAAGAGCAGGGCAAGTTAAAGCCCGGCGGTGATATTGTGGAAGCCACAAGCGGCAATACCGGGATTGCGCTGGCATATATCAGTGCGGTGCGTGGCTATAATCTGACGCTGACCATGCCGGAAAACATGAGCTCGGAGCGCGTGCAGCTTCTGCGCGCCCTGGGAGCGCAGGTGCGCCTGACCCCCAGGGAAGACGGTATGTATGGTGCGTTGACGCTGGCCGAGGAGCTGGCCAAAGAACGCCAGGCCGTCATACCCGGCCAGTTCGAAAATCCCGCCAACCCGCAGATTCATTTTGAAACCACCGGGCCGGAAATCTGGCGGGACACCGACGGTAAAGTGGATATATTTGTGGCTGGTGTGGGTACCGGCGGTACCTTAACGGGAGTGGGACGTTTTCTGCGCTCTCAGAACCCGGCGGTGGAAATTATCGCTGTGGAGCCCGAGGCCTCTCCGGTGCTCTCCGGCGGAAAGCCGGGCCCCCATGTCATTCAGGGCATCGGTGCCGGGTTTGTACCCGATGTATTGGACGAGGGCATCTTTGACCGCATTGAGAAGGTGAGCAATGAAGAGGCCATGGCTTCGGCCCGCAGGCTGGCGGAGGCCGAAGGGATTCTCGGCGGTTTCTCCAGCGGTGCGGCGGTAGCTGCAGCGCTGCGAGTGGCTTCCCTGCAAGAAAATAAAGGGAAGCTGGTGGTGACCGTCTGCCCCGATGGAGGAGAGCGGTACCTGTCCACTAACCTGTTTGCCCGAGAAGGATAACCTTTTAACCGGAGGTGGCTGCTGTGGTTAACCGGCTTGATATAACCGGTGAAGTTTGTCCCGTTACTTTTATTAAAGTAAAGCTGAAGCTAGAAGATATGGCTTCCGGAGAACAGCTGGAGGTGCTTTTGGACGACGGCACTCCCATAAAAAATGTGCCAAAAACCCTAAAGGGTGACGGACACGCTGTGCTGTCTAAGGAAAAGCAGCCTGACGGCTCATACCTGCTCCTGGTGGAAAAGGACGGGGCTAAACCCCGATAATAAAGTAGGCTTTAGGTCAGTAGTTGCGCACTAAGCGCGCAGGCTGGCCTTTTTTTATTCCTAGAATAATGTGATGAAATAAATAAAAACATGTAATTTTTTATAGATTTACCGTTGACGAATGGAGGGGGGGGTAGTATAATACTATTAATCCAATAGAATTAATAGGAATTAGATTTCCCGAACATAGAGGAAGAGAACGAGGAGGATGTCAGGATGAGCCAAGTAGAAGAGAAGCGCAATGGATGGAAGAAGTTACTACATCTGGAGGATTGGTGGGCAGTCTGGCTGGGGTTGATTGTGATTGTGGCCGTGGTTGCCGGCAGGCTGACATCACCGGTGCTGCCCGGACGCTGGGGGCAAAACGGTAACGGAATACTCTCTGCCATACCCCCGGAGATGTTAACCGGCATCCTGATTACCGGAGTGGTCTCTTTTGTGGTATTTGCCATAGCTGTTTATTTCTATGGCCGTAAAAGCCTGGGCCAGTTTGTGGTGGCTTTCCCCATGGTTTTTGTCCTGGCAATCGCCGCAGAACTGTTAGGCGGCTACGAACCCCTCAGGCATTATGGGATTAACAACGTTATCTGGGCGCTGCTGTTGGGCCTGATTATCAGTAATACCATTCAGACACCGCAGGTGATTAAAGCGGCGGTTCGCACAGAATTATACATTAAAACCGGCCTGGTGCTTTTGGGAACATCCATTTTGTTTAACCGGATGCTGGCTCTGGGAGCGCTGGGATTGGGCGTGGCCTGGATGGTAACCCCCATTGTTCTGGTGTTTATGTACTGGTTCTCCCAGAAATATCTGAAGATGCAGGAACAGCGGGGTTTGGCCATTGCCGTGGCTTCTGCCACATCTGTCTGCGGTGTTTCCGCCGCCATTGCCGCCGGAACCGCTGCCAAGGCGAAAAAAGAGGAAATCAGCCTGGCTATTTCCGTCACCCTGATCTTTACCATCATCATGATGGTTGCCATGCCCGCTGTAATCCGCTTAGCCGGCATTCCTGATGTGGTGGGCGGTGCCTGGTTAGGCGGCACCATCGATGCCACCGGTGCTGTGGTGGCATCCGCCTCCATGCTCAGTGAGCAGGCAGTGGAAATTGCCTCCGTCATTAAGATGATTCAGAATATCCTCATTGGCGTAATCGCTTTTGCCATCGCCGTTGTCTGGGTAAGTGTGGACAGCAAAGGGGTAGCTACCACAGAAAAGGCTAAGGTAAGCCCCATGGAAATCTGGAACAGGTTGCCCAAATTCATTATCGGCTTTATCCTGGCTTCCCTGGTGTTCTCGTTTGTACTCCCCGATGCCACAGTTTCTCAGGCATCCGGTGCCATAAACGGTTTCCGTAATTTCTTCTTTACCCTGGCTTTTGTCAGCATCGGCCTGGAGTCCAACTTTAAGAAAATGGCCGCACTGGTTAAAGGCGGCAGCCCGGTGGTGCTGTACCTGGTTGGCCAGACCATGAACCTGGGACTGACACTTCTGGCAGCGTATATCTTCTTTAGTGGCCGCTTTTTCCCACTCCCGTTTTAGGAGGCTCTAGTATGATTAAAGTAAAAGAGAACCTGACCTGGCTGATTCTGGCCGTGGCCATATTTTCAGCTGTACTGATTGCAGTTTTTGATGCAGGCTCCTCCGCCTCTCAGGGCAGCGGTGCCGGAGATATCTGGTGGGTCGATGCAGAAGAAGTGGAACAAAGCTATCAAAATTTAACCCAAAATAAATAAGTTAAATGCCGTGCGTCACTGTTTACAACGACGCACGGCATTTCTTTTTCCCCTTACAAACCGGTTGTGTTTTTTTGAACTTGCTATTATGATAAATATATACTGTTTTTGGGGGGATTGTTTTGGATTATGAGATTGATGCCATTGGTGAGTTTTGCCCGATTCCCATTATCCGCGCCGAACTAAAGTTAAAGCAGGTTCAGAATCGGGACCGTGTGATTATAAAAACTGACCACAGCTGCTCCTCAAGCAGTGTGGCCAACCATTTTACCTCTAAATTCAACTATCCCTGCAATGTCCGGCAGCTGGAATATGGTATCTGGGAAATTATCATCGAAAAGGTTTGCTAGCAAAATCCCCGTTCCCGGGAATGAAGGAAGTTCAAAAAGATGCTGTGCACTTCCTTCTCTGATTTGCCGGGGTAATAAAGGGTTGTAAAGTGATGGCGCAAGGTTACGTTTTCAATGGTTATTTTCTTTAATGTCTTATAATGCAGCTCTTTGCGGATGGCCATTTCCGGTAGCAGGGTAACTCCTTTGTTTGCTTCCACCGCTGCAACCATGGCGTTGGTGGTGTTTAGCTCTAAAACCACGTTTAAGTGGTCTAAGCTCAGCCCGTATTTATGCAGAGCCATTTCCAGGGTGGTGCGGATGCCGGAGCCTTTTTTGCGGATGACTAGCGGCAGAGATGTAAATTCTTTTTCCATAGAAATGGAGTCAATGTTTTGCCAGTATTCATTATAGGGTACAACCACAATTAATTCGCTGGTGGCAACCCTTCTTGTTTTAATCCCTTCCTGGCGCAGCTTTTCCCGCATTTCTGCGGAGATGGGACCTTCGATTAAGCCCAGTTCCACGCGCTGATCCAAGACCATGTTAATCACCTGTTCTGAGTCGGTGATTTCCAGCAATATTTTATAGTGGGGGTATTTTTCCTGGAAGTTGTATACGGTACACGGCAGGGCGTAATCTCCCAGAGTGGTGGATGTTCCCACCGTTAGCTGTTGTTCCTGGCTTTTTGTTTTGTCCAGTTTCCGTTCGATACTTTCCTCCAGGGAGAGCATTTTCTGGGCGTGCTGATATACCATCAATCCTGCTTCGGTGGGGCGGATTCCTTTATTGGTCCTCTCCAGCAGGGTGGTCTGGAAATGTGATTCCAAATCCCTGATTTTGACACTCAGTGAAGGTTGGGAAACAAACAGTTTTCGGGCCGCTTTGGAAATACTGCCGCAGTCTATGACCACACAAAGCGCCCTCAGGCTGCTAAAGTCCATATTCCCCACTCCTTGTTTGTTATTGCGTTCACTAGTATTATATTTGACGACAAAAGGTTTTTTTCCTGCAAAGCGGCAGAGAGGAGGGCTTTTATGGCTCAAATTGTAAGGGATTTGAAATATTATCAGCAAGGTGCGCCCCGGGTCCTGCTGCCGGCGTTTGTGGGCAGCGTGGCACTGTTGTTATTTGTGAATGATTCGCCTGTCTTTTTGCCGTTTATGGGCGGACTGTTTTTCGGATATGTAATTCAGCGCTCCCGGTTTTGCTTTGCGGCTTGCTTCAGAGATGTTTTTCTCCTGGGCAACACCGCCCTGACGCGGGCCCTTTTGGTAGGGCTGGCGCTGGCAACGGCAGGCTTTTCTGCTATTAGTATTTTGTCAGGAAATCCATTGCTGGAGGCGGGAGGCAGAATCTATCCGCTGGGCTTGCATACTCTGCTGGGAGGCGTTTTATTTGGGTTTGGCATGGTGATTGCCGGCAGCTGCGTGTCCGGGTGTCTGGTAAGGATGGGTGAAGGGTATCTGATGCAGTGGGGCACCTTCGGTGGGCTGCTTGTGGGCTCGGTGCTGGGGGCCTGGCATCTGAACTGGTGGCTGCGTCCCCAGGCTATGAGCCTGCCCGCAGTTTTTCTGCCGGCATCTTTGGGCTGGCCCGATGCACTTCTTTTGCAGTTTATGCTCCTGGCCGGGCTGTTTCTTCTGGCCCAAAGAATTGAACAGAGCAAAAATCCATGGCAGATTTTTAAGTCTGCGGCGGTGACAGGTTCCTCATGGCCCTATGGAACAGGTGCTGTGTTGCTGGCTGTGGGCAATATGGCGCTATTGTACCTATGGGGGCGCCCCTGGGGGATCACCAGCGGACTGACACACTTAACCGGTTGGGCTGGGTGGCAGCTGGGGTTGCCGGTACTGGACTGGCAGTTTTTCTCAGCAGCGGTGCCAGGCGGTGTGGCCGCCGACTCATCGTTTTTGCAGCACCCCCTGCTTTGCCTTGCCCTGGCCATGGTGTTGGGAGGTTTTCTGGCTGCTGTCCTTAACAACGAGTTTCGCCTGCGGCGTCCCCGCAGGGCCAAATACAGTTATTTTGCCTTAACCGGCGGTATTCTCATGGGCTATGGTTCCAGGCTTTCCTTTGGGTGCAACATCGGGGCTTTGTTTTCAGGCATTCCCTCATTGTCGCTGCATGCCTGGGCATTCTTTTTTGCCGTCCTGCTTGGCGCGGCGCTGGGAGGCAAGGTTCTGCTGCGCTATGTTATGTCATAGGCTATGGTGTTATAGTTTTCACATATGGTTATTCATCTTTCTTATAACGCAAAAGCTACAGAGCAGTTTAAATACAGTGCTTTACAGCAAAGAGCCTTTGTGCCTTCTTTTTTTTGGCGGCACGTAAAGGGTTGGCAAATGCTGTTTCCTTAGTTATAAAGAAGAGAGAGGCATAATTTTCACAAGCTTTGGAGGTGTAAAAATGTTTTCCAAAATCGGCCCGTTGGAAATTTTACTGGTTTTAGGTCTTGCCTTGTTAATATTTGGCCCCGCCAAGCTGCCTGAAATCGGCAAGTCTTTTGGCAAGGGAATCCGGGAATTCAGGGCGGCAACCAAAGAGATGACGCAAACAGTAAGTGACGCGGCGGACACAGAAGAGAACAAGACATAACAATTTAGGAGCGAGGGAGTGTAATGAGCCGTAAAGACATGGCAGTCACGTTAACCGAACATCTGGAAGAGGCCAGAAAGCGGCTGATAATTTGTGTAGTCTGCATTTTTGTGGCTACCGTAATGTCTTTTTCCCTGGTGGACTTGCTCCGCTGGATCCTGATTCGGCCTGCCGGGCATCTGGACTTGATTTTTGTCACGCCGCCGGAGGCGCTGATGGCCAATATCCGGCTGGCCTTTATCGCCGGGCTCATTTTGTCCATGCCCCTAATTCTTTATCAGCTACTGATGTTTGTAGTGCCCGGCCTCCATAAACAGGAAAAAAAGCTGCTTATCCCTGCCATCCTGGCCATGGTATTCTTTTTTGCTCTGGGCGTATCCTTTGCTTATTTTACGGTGTTTCCCTTTGCTATTCGCTTTTTCATGGGTTTTGCCAGTGATACGGTGACCCCTATGTTTACCATTTCCAACTATCTCACCTTTGCCACCAACTTCATTTTTGCTTTCGGCGTGGTTTTTCAGCTGCCCATTGTATTTTTTGTTTTTGGGGAGCCTGGGAATTGTGGGGGCGCCTTTTTTACGCAAATTCAGAAAGCATGCCCTGCTGGTGATTATTCTGCTCTCAGCCTTTCTGACCCCGCCGGATATTGTCTCCCAGATTATGCTGGCCGGCCCACTGATGGTTCTGTACGAATTGGGGATTTTCCTGGTGGTTGTAAGCCAGCGAAAGAAAAATACGGCAGAGAGCCGGTTATAAGCCTGGTTAAAAGCAAAGCCGCGCATTTTTTTGCGCGGCTTTGTGTTATAGTTTAAAGTTGGCGACAATCACGTTAAGTTCTTCAGCCATGGCCGCCAATTGGTTTGATGTGGCGGAGATTTCCTCCAGCACCGCGGTTTGCTCTTCTGTGCCGGCGGCTATTTCCTGTGCTGAGGCAGATTGTGCTTCCGCCTGCACCACAATGCGCTCTATTTGGCCTTTTACTTCGGCTGCGGCGCTGCGAATTTCTTCTAAGCGCTCCCCGGCGCGGGAGGCGCGGCTGGTGCCGGCCTCCACAATTTTGCCCGCATCGGCAATTTTAGTTACCGCGTTACCGGTCTTTGTCTGGATGTTTATAATCAGTTCGCCGATTTCCCCGGCGGCACTGCTGCTTTGCTCCGCAAGTTTTCTTACTTCTTCTGCCACCACTGCAAAACCGCGCCCCTGTTCACCGGCCCGGGCCGCTTCAATGGCGGCGTTTAAGGCCAGGAGGTTGGTCTGTTCGGCAATGTCTGTGATGGTCACCACAATGGAGCCGATTTGTTCCGAGGCGTTATTTAGCTGGTGGATGACGCTGTGTACTTCTCCGGTAGCCTGACTGATTTCCTCCATGGACCGGACGGCGTCCTGTACCGCTATTTCCCCTTCACTGGCTTGCTGCTCCATGGTTTGTCCCCGCTGAACCGCATCGGCGGAGGCGTGGACAATTTCCTGGGCCTTTTGTGCCACCTCCAGGTCCACGGTGGAGGCTACCTGCTGCATGGAGGCATTGCTCTCTTCCACAGAAGCGGAGAGTTCCTCGGAATGGGACGCCACATTTTGCGATGCTGCCAGCACCTGCTGCAGGATATTGCGTTGGCCGGAAATCATGGTGTTAACACTTTCGGCCAACCTGCCCACTTCATCCCGGCTCTGTACTTCAATGCTTTCGGTTAAATCACCTTTGCCGGCACGGTGGAGCACCTTGGAGACCCTGATGATGGGGGAGGTAATGCGGTTGGCAAAGAAGAATGCGGCCAGGGCGCCCAGCAGGATAAAGAGGAGGCCCAAAAGCAGTCCGGAATTACGAATGGCGATGCTGGCCGCCAGGTATTCGGTCTCTTCCATTTCCAAGATTAAGTACCAGTTTCCAACCGGTTCGGCAAAGAAAATATGCTCAGTGCCGTGCTCTGTGAAGTAACCGTTGGTAGCCTGACCGGTGCGAATCATATCTGCCAGCTGCTCCCGCATTTCTTCGGTGGCCAGCTCCAGCAGGTTTTCCCCCACCAGTTCCGGGTCGGAATGGTACATTATCTCTCCCCGGCGGTCGATCAGGGTGGCTTCACCTGTTTCGCCCACCGCCAGTTCAGCGGCAAAGTCTTCAATAAAGGTATCAAAATTAAGAACCACCGCCACCACCCCGGCAAAGCCGCCGGTCTCCCCTGTCAGCCTCTTGGCGTAGGGAATAACCCGGTTTTCTGTGGTGCGGGATACAATAACCTCATCCAGGAAATAATCCTGATTACCAAATGTGAGGCCGTGGAAATAGCCCCGGTCGCTTAAATCCATGCCCACAAGATTGCCGTATTCATCATCGGCCACCACAATCCCCCGGCGGTCCAGGAATAGAACTGTTTCGATGTCTTCCTGAGACTCTTCAAAGCCCGCAAAAAACTGCAAAAGTGCCTCCGGTTCCACAGGTTCTTCGCCGTTGGCAGCTGTTTGCCCCAATACTGCCTGCAGTTCCGGAGAAAGGGTAATGGCGTCTAGGGCACGCCGGGCACCGTCAATGCTGAGATTTATGGCGCCAGCGGTTTTTTCCACCAGGCTGCGCAGTTCGGTTTCTTTTTGTTCTTCCAGCGCCTGTCCGGAAAGCCGGACCGACATTAACTGCAAAACTGATACGGTAATAATAATAAGGATGCTGATGATTAGAAGAAGCTTCATTTTAAGGCTCATTTTCAATTGATTCCCCTCCTGTTGGGCTTTGAAACTACGACTATGTAAGAAAACTGTAATTGAATTCGACAGATATATGCAATATCCTCCTGTATTCCCCAATATTTCCTTAGGAATTCCTGTAGGATTAGAGGATGGGTGGACAAGTATGCAGGGCTTATCCAGGTTGACAAGCCCCGGTGTATTGGCTAGAATTAAAATGGAAAATAAGACTCCCGGCCGGCATTGGGGACGGGAGCTTTTTTGCACTGTAGAAGATTCAGGTTTTTGTACTGTAAAGGAGAGTGTTATTGTGCTGACCAAGGTGCCGCGGGGAACCCGCGACATACTGCCGGGAGATATAGAAACCTGGCAGTTTTTTGAAGAGAAAGTCAGGGAGCTGTGCCGGTTGTTTGGCTACAGCGAGATTCGCACCCCGATTTTTGAGCATACGGAACTTTTTCTGCGTGGAGTGGGTGAGGTTACAGATATTGTGGCCAAAGAGATGTACACCTTCACCGACCGGGGGGACAGGTCCCTTACACTGCGCCCGGAAGGGACCGCATCTGTGGCCCGGGCGTATGCGGAACATAAGCTGTACGGAGATGCCCAGCCCATCAAGGTTTATTACATAGGACCCATGTTTCGCTATGACCGGCCTCAGGCCGGGCGTTACCGTCAGTTTCATCAGTTTGGCGTGGAAGTGTTTGGCACAAGTGAACCGACGCTGGACGCAGAGGTCATGGCTCTATCTCTGGTATTCTTTCGCTCCCTGGGCCTGACGGAATTTACCCTGGAAATTAACAGTGTGGGCTGTCCACAGTGTCGGCGTGCATATCGGGACAAGCTGCAGGAAGAATTAAAAGAGAAGGTGGACGGACTTTGTCCCGACTGTGCCGACAGATATGACAAAAATCCGCTGCGTATTCTGGACTGTAAGAATAATAAGTGCCAGGACATCACCGGTGATGCTCCGCTGATGCTGGGCTCGCTCTGCGGCGAATGTGATGAGCATTTTACTGCGGTGCAGGAAGCCATGGACGCCCTTGGTGAGCAGTATGTGGTTAATCCCCGCCTGGTCCGCGGCCTGGATTATTACACCAAGACCGCTTTTGAGATTGTGTCCCCGGTGCTGGGAGCACAAAGCTCCATTGGCGGCGGCGGCCGTTATGACCAGCTGCTTTCCACCATTGGCGGCCCGGATGTGCCGGGTATCGGTTTTGCCATTGGCATAGAGCGGGTTCTTTTGGCCCTGGAGGCCGCCGGAACACTGCCTGAGGCCGGTGGGGTACTGGATGTGTATGTGGCCACAGCAGGAGCTGTGCCGGCTCCGGTGGCCCTTAGGTTGGCCATGGATTTGCGCGGTGCGGGCCTTGCTGCGGAAAAGGATTATCTGGGGCGCAGCCTGAAGGCGCAAATGAAGTATGCCGATAAGAAACAAGCAAAATTCCTGGTTATTCTGGGAGACGAAGAAATGCAGCGCGGGCAGGCTACCGTACGGGATATGAAAGACGGGTCACAGCAGGACGTGGCTTTGGCGGATCTTGTAGGGTACTTGGCCGGACAGGTTAAGGAGGCTAAATAGATGCAGTTTCGTGATATTTATTGTGGCGAAGTAAAAAAAGAGATGGTGGGCCAGACCGTAACCCTAAACGGCTGGGTACAGCGGCGGCGCGACCATGGTAAGCTGATATTTTTGGACCTGCGGGACCGCAGTGGCCTGGTTCAGGTGGTTTTTAACTTTGAGCAAAATGAAGAGATGTTTGCCCGGGCCGAAGAAATCCGAAGTGAGTTTGTGCTTACAGTGCGCGGACAGGTGGTAAACCGTTCCGAGGAAACCATTAATCCCAAACTCCCCACCGGGGAAATTGAAGTACAGGCCGAATCTCTGGAGATTTTAAATAAAGCAAAAACACCGCCCTTTTATATTGAGGACGGTGTGGATGTGGATGAGAATGTGAGGCTGAAATACCGCTATCTGGATTTGCGCCGGCCGGAGATGCAACAGAGCATGATTATGCGCCATAAGGTGAGCAAGCTGACCCGGGATTTTCTGGACGGGGAAGGGTTTTTGGAAGTGGAAACTCCCATGCTGACCCGCAGTACTCCGGAAGGGGCCCGGGACTATCTGGTGCCCAGCCGCGTTAACCCCGGCAGTTTTTATGCACTGCCCCAGTCGCCCCAGTTGTTTAAGCAGCTGATGATGGTAAGTGGTGCTGAGCGGTATTTCCAGATTGCCCGCTGTTTCCGCGACGAAGATTTGCGGGCGGACCGACAGCCGGAGTTTACCCAGATTGATATTGAGCTTTCCTTCTGTGACCAGGAGATGATTCTGGGCATGATGGAGGGGCTGATGGCCCACCTTTTTGAAGGTGTCCTGGATGAACAAATCCCCACTCCTTTTCCCCGTCTCTCTTACAGGGAAGCCATGGAACGCTATGGCAGCGACAAGCCGGATACCCGCTTTGGCATGGAGTTAAAGGATGTCTCCGGGCTCGTCTCAGATGTGGACTTTAAGGTCTTTAAGCAGGTGCTCTCCTCCGGTGGTGTGGTCAAAGGCATTAATGCCACCGGCTGTGGCGGTTTCAGCCGCCGGGAGTTGGATGAGCTTACCGCCTTTGTGGCCCAGTACGGTGCCAAGGGCCTGGCTTATATGTTTGTGGAAGAAGGCGGTGTCCGGTCCCCCATTGCCAAGTTCTTCAGTGAAGATGTGTTAAGTGAAATTGTTTCTGCAATGGACGGAAAACCGGGCGATTTGCTGCTGTTTGTGGCGGATAAGCTAGATGTGGCTTATCATGCCTTGGGTGCGCTGCGCCTGCATCTGGGTGAGCGCCTCGGCCTCATCGACAAAAGCAAGCGCAACTTCCTGTGGGTCGTGGATTTCCCGCTGTTGTTCTGGGATGAGGACGAGAAGCGCTATGTAGCCAACCATCACCCCTTCACCGCGCCGCGGGACGAGGATTTGGATAAGCTGGAGACCGAAGCGCAAAACGTTTTGGCCAAAGCGTACGATCTGGTGCTGGACGGCGTGGAAATTGGCGGCGGGTCGCTTAGGATTTACCGCCGTGAAATCCAGGAACAGATGTTTAAATTGCTGGGCTTTACCCCGGAGAGTGCCCGGGAGCAGTTTGGTTTCCTGATGGATGCCTTTGAATATGGCACACCACCCCATGGCGGCATTGCCTTTGGCCTGGACCGCCTGGTAATGCTCATGGCGGGTAAAGATTCCATTCGCGATGTAATTGCCTTCCCCAAAACCGCCAGTGCCAGCTGCCTGATGACCCAGGCGCCTTCTGAGGTGGATGCTCGTCAGCTAAAAGAGCTGCATATTGCTCTGGATGTGCCGCCTAAGGCCTAAGGGTTTACTTTGGCTACTTCCAGCCGGGAAACCAGATCATGAATGATGTTGGAACCGCGGGAAATCAAAAGGCCGGTCAGCAAATAATCCAGCAGCGGATAGATGGGGATAATGTTAAATGAAGCGAGAATACCGCTTCCGGTACTTACGCAGAGAATCATCCCCAAAAGGATGGCGGCGATCTTGCTGAGCTTACCCCGGATGGATGGAAATACCGACTTGATTATTTCTGTGGAAAATTCGACGATAATTGCAAGTACAAGAATGGTCGTTAATGCCTCCCAAGTCATTAATACACGCCCCTTTACTGTTTTACTCTAAGTTTATGGCGTATATTGCCTGCTTATGTGAATAACCTTGGCTTGCTAACGTCGAAAAAAATTGCTATAATGTTCGTGAAACAACAAATAATAAACACGAGCCCTACTATGTTTGTGTATTACCCTATAAAGTTTTGAGCTAACACTTTTGAAGAGGGAGTCTGGTCTCTGCTTGCGGCGCATATGCCTTAAATCCAAGGACATGTAAAGCAGGCAGGAGGACACCCACCTGTGGGGAGAGCAGTTCAAAACTGAGGGTCGCTCACGGCATGGTGGGGTATTATTTTTGTAAAGCTAAATATGCAATAGCTCTGAAAAGGCGCTTATCTCTGAATAAGTGCCTTTTTTATACCGGTCTGAAAAAATAACGCATCGCAGTTAGCGAAGCTGCAGCGGAGATCGGTATTGAGAAAGGCACGCGCAGTGGAAATCCAATGTGCGTGCCTTTCTTGCACTGGCCGGAAAATAAAAAGACGCTTCACATATGTGAAGCGGCATATGTAGCCAGTACTGAAAGGGCGCGTTTAAAGGAACTGAATTAGAGCGCCCTTTCTTGTTGTATTCAAAAAGCCTAAGCGGTATAATTGAAAGGTAAATGACTGTTGAGAGGTGTTTAGATTGCACGAAGAACGTCAGAATATAATTAACCGCTTAAATCGCATTGAAGGGCAGATTAAGGGAATTCGCAAAATGATAGAAGAAGAGAATTCCTGTGCGGAAGTAATGATGCAGATTGCAGCGGTAAAGGCTGCTGTAAACCGGGTTGGCACAGTAATGTTTGAAACCCATTTCCGCGACTGCCTGGAGAAGGCTATTGCTGAAGGGGAAGATCTGGATTTTGTGGATGATGTGATGAAAATGCTTTCTAAGTATATTAGCTAGCAGTTGAAGGAGGTACCCCAATGTCCATCCAAAAATCACTGCAAAAAATCATCAAGATGATCAAGGAGCGGGATACCAACCTGGAGGAGTTTTTTCAGAATCTCCATCCCAGCGACTTTGCGGAAATCGTGGACGACTTAACCGATGAGCAGAAAGCGGAGCTTTTTGATTTGCTCAGCGATGAAGAAGCGGCCATGGTTATTCAGGAAATGGAAGAGCTGGATCAGGTGGTTCTGTTTCAGCTGCTCACCAAAAAACGGGCTTCTGCTATATTAAAAGAGATGGCCTCCGACGATGCAGCGGACCTTTTGTCTGAGCTGCCGGAAAATGAAGCCAGGGAGCTTCTCACTCTCATTGATGAAGATGCCGAAGAGCTGCGCGGATTGATGAAGTACCCCGAAGATACCGCCGGCGGCATTATGACCACCGAATACATAGCCTTTCCTGAAAACATGACGGTGGAGGAAGCCATTCGCCGTTTGCGGGAAATTGCCCCGGAAGCGGAAACTGTCTATTATGTGTATGTGGTGACCGAGGAAATGCAGGTCAGCGGTGTATTATCGCTGCGGGAGTTGATTGCCTCGGCAGACGGTACCAAGCTTGCTGAAATTATGCGCAAAAGCCTAATCAGTGTGCCGGTGGATATGGACCAGGAAGAAGTGGCGCGCCTGGTCTCCAAGTATGACCTGCTGGCCGTACCGGTTGTGGACGAACGTCAGCGGTTGCTGGGTATTGTCACCGTTGACGATATTCTTGACGTTTTGGAAGAAGAGGCCACAGAAGACATGTACCGGCGCGTTGGTGCGGCGGAACTGGAAAGTGTGGATTTGGTCTCGGCGTCGGTTCCCAGTATCCTGGGGCGGCGCTTGCCCTGGCTGATTATTACGCTTATCGGCGGTTTATTTGTAGGTAGTGTGATTGCCGTATTTGAAGAAGCGCTGGAGGCCGTAGCTGCGCTGGTCTTTTTTATCCCAGTTATTATGGACATGGGGGGAAACGTTGCCACCCAGTCTTCCACCGTTTTTGTCCGCGGGGTAGCAACCGGGGAAATCAGTGTTGAAGAGCGGTGGGGGTATTTTATGCGGGAAATCAGAATCGGAGTTTTGATGGGTGTCATTTGCGGAAGCACGGTGGCTGTTGCCGCCAGTTTCTGGCAGGGAGATCCTATGTTGGGCTTGGTTGTGGGTATAGCAATGTCGGGTACGGTGACGGTGGCAGCTATTATCGGCACGCTGATTCCCCTGGTGTTTAGTCAGTTCGGGATTGACCCTGCTTATGCCTCCGGTCCTTTGGTAACCACCATCAAAGACGCTACCGGGCTTTTAATCTATTTTTCCATTGCCATCAGATTATTGCCCGAGCTCGTAAATCTTTGACGGTTGACAGAAGTGGTGAAAATGAGGATAATAGAATAGACGCAAAATACCCCGAGGAGGTATCTGATGGAGCAGGGAACCATGTCTCTCATGATCGCCTTTTTTGCCGGGGTTATTTCTTTTTTCTCGCCCTGTCAGCTGCCGCTCCTGCCTATTTATCTGGGTTTTCTGGCCGGCTCCATGACGGATGAGGATGGAAAGCCCCAGAAAAACAAGGCGTTTGTTAACAGTTTGAACTTTGTGGTTGGTTTTAGTGTGGTCTTTATTTTCCTTGGCCTTTTGGCCAGCTGGTTTGCCGCTTTTTTTGCCGCCCACCAGGTGACTCTGCAGCGGGTGGCGGGAGTACTGATAATTCTTTTCGGGCTGCATCTGGCCGGCATTTTATCTCCGTCTGTGCTGCAGCGGGAGAAAAGAATGCAGTACATGCCTAAGACCGCCGGGCCCGGCACAGCCATGCTGATGGGTGTAGCCTTTGGTGCCGGCTGGACGCCCTGTATCGGTCCGGTGTTAGGCTCCATTTTGGTTTATGCCGCCGCCACCGGTGCCGGCGTGTCGCTGTTGATTGCTTTTTCAGTGGGTATGGCCCTGCCTTTTCTGCTGGCGGCCCTGCTGGTGGAGCGGGTGGGCCGCTGGGTAGATCGCTTTGCCGTGTATCTGCCTAAGCTACAGCGAATTTTCGGTTTTATCCTGGTGCTCTTTGGCATCGCTGTATTTACCGGCATTCTGGCGCGTTTTGCCATTATTCTCTACTGACATCAAGGAGGAGCTATGAAAAAATATATTTTCGTTTTTGTGGCCATTGTTTTGTTGGGCGTTTCCATACCCGTATTAAGTCGGCTGCGGGCCGAAGGGCTGGCAGAAGGGAAGACCGCACCGGATTTTACTCTGCCTGTGTTAATGGAGGAGGAAACCATTTCTTTAACGGATATGCGGGGGCAGGTGGTTCTGGTAAACTTCTGGAGTGCAGCCTGTCCGCCCTGCCGCGAAGAAAAGCCTCGTATGCAGCGGGTGTATGAAGAACTTGGCGAAGAAGGGTTTACTATTCTGGCGGTAAATGTGAATGACATCCCCGGCATGGCAAAGTCCTACATTGATGAAAACAATTTCACCTTTCCGGTGCTAAAGGATGACGGAGAAGTAAGTGAGCTCTATGAAGTGGTGTTTATTCCCAAATCATTGCTAATTGACAGAGACGGGGTTGTCCGTCATGTTCAGGTGGGGGCAATGGAAGAAGATCAGCTGCGCAGCCTGGTGCAGGAGTGGCTTTAGTAATAATCTGCAGGTAGAAGGGAATTATAAGCCAAAAAATATAGAAAAATAAAGAAAAATTTTACCTTGTACACAAGGAAAAGTGTGGCGGGTAAAGAATATAACTTAATATAGGTACGTCTAACAGGTGTGTCGAATGGTAGGATAACAGAATACAACGGTTAAGGAGGCGGCTCATGGAGATGCTTGATGGTAAAATTGAGTTCCTTTGTCTGGGATGTGGCCTGCAAGGTATGTGTGACCCTGAACCCGATTCCGTTGGTGAGAGTGCTGTTTTGTGTCCGAAGTGCGGTGACCATTTAATGACGACTCTACATTTGGAAGTGAAGAAAGAACCGGTATTAGCAACTGTATAAGTTTTTTAAAAAGAAGACCCCGTGATGGGGTCTTTTTTTTGTGCAATTTGGGGACGGACCTTTTTTTGCAGTGCAATTTGGGGACGGACCTTTTTTTGCAGTAATGCAATTTATGGTCCGTCCTCGCAGAGGGTCCCCGTGTCCCACTTTCTGTAATAATTGTGTAATTTTTTTTGTCGATAGGAAGGAATATAGAAAAATGCGCAGAATTGTACCAAAAGTGGTTCAAAGTGGTGGGAAGTGGGGGGTGATGTCATGTTCATGGGTGAATACCAACATTCGGTGGATGGAAAGGGGCGGCTTATAATGCCGGCCAAGTTCCGTGAAGCGCTGGGTGAGCGGTTTGTTGTGACCCGTGGGCTTGATAACTGCCTCTTTGTTTATCCCATGGAAGAGTGGACCATCCTGGAGAAAAAATTAAAGGCACTGCCCTTTACCCGTTCAGATGCCCGGGCTTTTATGCGGTTCTTCTTTTCCGGCGCCGCTGAGTGCGAGCTGGACAAGCAGGGTAGGGTGCTGGTTCCAAACAACCTGCGGGATCATGCCAAGCTATTAAAAGATGCGGTGGTAATCGGCGTTTCCAACCGGGTTGAAATCTGGAGCCAGGAAGTTTGGGATTCATACAGTGAAGAAACCGGCCTTTCCTTTGAAAACATCGCTGAAAAAATTGAAGATATAGAGTTGTAAGCAGGTTGGGAATAATAGCAAATAACACTTATTTGAAGGATGTGTAATGATGCAATTTTCCCATGAACCGGTTCTTCTGCAGGAAACTTTGTCTGCGCTGGCCCCCCGGCCGGGTGAAGTTTTCGTGGATGGAACGGTGGGTGGCGGCGGCCACAGCAGGGCTATTCTGGAAAAAATTACGCCCCACGGCCGGCTGATTGCCATTGATCAGGACAAGAACGCTTTGGCGGCGGCTAAGGAAACTCTGGCGCCATGGCGGGAGCATGTAACGTTTGTACATAATAATTTTGCCAATCTACAGGATGTGCTGGAGTCTGAAGGGGTGCAGAAAGTGGACGGCATACTCCTTGACATCGGAGTGTCAAGCCATCAGTTGGATGAAGGGGAGAGAGGATTCTCCTTTAATACAGAGGCGCCGCTGGATATGCGTATGAACCGGGATAAAGGCGTGACGGCGGCGCAGTTGGTCAATGAACTGGATGCGGAGGAGTTGACCAGGATTCTGCGTGATTACGGAGAGGAATTATGGGCGCGGCGCATTGCGGAGTTTATGGTTGCCAGAAGAAAAAACCATGGCCCCATTGAAACCACGGGACAGTTGGTGGATGTAATTAAAGCGGCCATCCCCGCCAGGGCCCGACGCAGAGGTCCCCATCCGGCCCGCCGCACGTTTCAGGCCCTGCGCATTGCGGTAAACGATGAATTGGGTGTTTTGGAGCGCGCGGTAAACGACGGTATAGACTGTCTGAAGACAGGTGGGCGGTTGGCGGTAATTACGTTCCACTCTCTGGAGGACCGCATGGTGAAAAAAATCTTTCAGCACAGGGCGGCGGGTTGTCAGTGCCCCCCGGGGTTGCCTCAATGTGCTTGCGGCAATCAGGCACATGTGAAAATTCTGACAGGAAAGCCTGTTCAGGCTAAAGAGGACGAGCTGGAGAGAAATCCGCGGGCGCGCAGCGCAAAACTGCGGGCGGTGATTAAAGTTCTAAATGGGAGAGAGGGTGAATAGTGTTGTTAGTAGCAAAAAAAAGAGTTCCGCAACAATCTTTTTACGACCAACAGCGTGCCAGGCAAAAGGTGGCCAACAAAAAAATGACCAACCGGCGTTTGGCTGCCCGCAAACTTACTTTGATGGGGGCTGTGTTGTTGTGTGCTATGACGGCAATCGTCCTTGTAGCTCATTTTGCCTACGTAGTTGACGTAAATCACCAAATAAGTGCCAGAAAGCAGGAATTGGCTGCTTTACAGGATGAAAACAAGCATTTACAATTAGAGATAGCTTCATTGCGGTCGCCGCAGCGCCTGGAGCAGGCTGCTTTGGAAATCGGGTTGCAGTATCCCGGTGAGGACCAGTTCGTATATCTTACGGCAGGTGCTTCCGGAAACTAGTATACATAATGTTTGACTACATAAAATAGCGACATCAGTGTGGGAGGTTATCTTTTGCGCAGGAATACCGTATCTAATGTCACTGTGAAAAAAAGACTAATCTTCCTTTTCTTTTGTATGGTGCTGGCCATTGTGGCCCTTTTGCTGCGGCTGTTCTGGCTGCAGATTGTGGTGGCAGGCGAGCTTCAGGCAAAAGCATGGGATCAGTGGACGCGGGGTGATCCTGTCAGGGCACCGAGAGGCGATATTCTCGACCGAAATGAGCAGCTTTTGGCGGGGAGTGCCAGCTCGGTGTCTATTCTTGCTTATCCGGCCCAAATTGAGGATAAGGAAGAAGCGGCCCGGAAGCTGGCGCCGGTACTGGACATGGAGGAAGAAGCGGTGCTGGAGCGTCTGCAGCGGCAGAGCTCATCGGTTTATCTGAAAAGAAAAATGGATGAAGAAGATGTGTTGGAGATACGCAAGCTGGAAATACGGGGCATTCGCTTTTCGCTGGAGCCTAAGCGCTACTATCCCCATGAAAGGCTGGCCTCGCAGCTTTTGGGTTTTTCCGGCATTGATGAAGGATTAAGTGGTTTGGAGTACCGCTATGAAGAGGAGCTTAAGGGCCGGGACGGCCGGGCCGAGTTTCAGACCGACGGCCTGGGCCGCCAGATACCCCAGGGCGTGCAAACCTTTAATCCGCCCATAGACGGCCATGATTTGATTTTAACCGTGGACCAGAATATCCAGTTTATCATGGAACAGGAAATGGAGCGGGCCATGCTGGACTGGGAGCCTGAAGAGATTATAGCGGTAGCGGTTGATCCTAATACGGGTGGGATTCTGGGCATTGCCGGCAAGCCCGATTTCGACCCCAATAATTATGCAGATTACCCGCCGGAACAATGGCAGTTAACACCTGTTTCCAGTTCCATTGAACCCGGCTCCACCTTTAAGCTGGTTACCCTGGCTGCCGCCATTGAAGAGGGTGAATTCCATGCGGAAGAGGGTTTCTTCTGCAGCGGCTCCATGCAGGTGGCCGGCAGCACCATTGGCTGCTGGACCCGCAGCC
The DNA here is from genome assembly GCF_000174415.1 of Dethiobacter alkaliphilus AHT 1. Taxonomy (NCBI): domain Bacteria; kingdom Bacillati; phylum Bacillota; class Dethiobacteria; order Dethiobacterales; family Dethiobacteraceae; genus Dethiobacter; species Dethiobacter alkaliphilus. The sequence continues at coordinate 28,496 of NZ_ACJM01000006.1, read as the reverse complement.
GCGGCGGTCATGGCGCCATCAATTTTACCGAGGTGGTGTTAGGTTCCTGCAACCCCGGTTTCATTACTTTGGGCCAGCGGATAGGCTCCGAGAAACATATGCATTACCTGGAAGCATTTGGTTTTGGCCGGCGCACCGGTATTGATGTGATGGGCGAGGGCCTGGGAATTATGTTTACTCCCGAGCAGTTTGGCCCGGTGGAAGCGGCCACCACCTCCTTTGGGCAGGGTGTATCCGTAACGCCCATCCAACAGCTGATGGCGGTGGCGGCCATGATAAACGGCGGTTATTTGATGACCCCTTACGTGGTGGATGAAATCCGCGACAGCGAAGGGAATGTGGTGAGAAAAACCGAGCCGCAGGTTGTGCGCCGTGTTGTGTCTGAAGAAACATCGCAGGAAGTGCGGCGCATAATGGAGTTGGTTGTTACCGAGGGTAGCGGGATGAATGCCCATGTGGAGGGCTACCGTATCGGCGGAAAAACCGGTACGGCACAGAAAGTGGGTCCCGGCGGTGTATATATCTCCGGTGAGTATATTTTGTCATTTATCGGCTTTGTTCCCGCCGAAGATCCGCAAATTCTCCTCTACATTGCCGTGGATAATCCCCAGGGAGTGCCTCAGTGGGGTTCCCAGGTTTCGGCCCCGCTGTTTAAGCGGATGGCGGAGAGGATGCTTAAATACTTGAATATTCCGCCCACCGAGATGCCGGAGCATGAACCGCCTCAGGTGGTGGAGGTTCCCAATCTTACCGGACTGTCGGTGGAACAGGCCAGCGAAGTAATTGATACTTCCGGGCTAATGATGCGTTTTATCGGTAGCGGCAATGAAATTCTAAACCAGACGCCTAAGGCGGGCGCTCAGGTTCCGCTGCAGACCCAGGTGCTTGCCTATCTGGGTGGGCAGGACGTGGGAGATGAGGAAGTTATCGTTCCTGATTTAACTGGGAAAACTATGCGGGAAGCAGGGGAGATTCTGGGCTGGCTGGGCTTGCGCATGAACGGTAGCGGCTCAGGGGTGGCTGTGGGTCAACAGCCCGCCGCCGAAAGCCATGTTCCCCGCAACAGCGTTATTGATGTGGAGTTTGCAGCTCCCGGTGAAACTGGAGATACGGACTAGAAAAAGGGGCAGTGGCCTGCCCCCTTTTCGCGTATGAGACCAGGTTTGGTATTACTGTCTAACTTTTTAGTAGTTTACAGAATGTAGAGGCCATGGAAAGGGGAATACTAGCAGAATGAAAACTTTAGGGTCAATTACCGATGTGCTGCTGCATAAGAAGATATCAGGGTCCCCTGACCTGGAAATTTCGGGCATTGCCTACCATTCAGGAAAAGTCCGTCCGGGCGACCTGTTTTTCTGTCTACCGGGAACCCGTTCCCACGGCAGGCGGTATGTGGAGGAAGCGGTGGCCGCCGGAGCCGTTGCTGTGGTAAGTGATATGGCCGAGCTGGAGACATCGGCCACTGTGGTGACGGTGCCGGATGTCCGCATGGCGCTGGCGCTTGTTTCCGCCTGTTTTTATGATTATCCCTCCCGTGAGTTGGCCATGATTGGGGTTACCGGCACAAACGGTAAAACCACCACCACTTACCTGATTGACGCACTTCTGCAGAACAGCGGTGCCGCAACGGGCTTGTTGGGCACGGTACGCTACCATATTCGCGGGGAAGAATTCCCTTCCTTGGCCACCACCCCGGAGGCCAGTGAGCTGCAGGCAATTTTGCGGCGTATGAAAGATGAAGGCGTAACATATACCACCATGGAAGTTTCTTCCCATGCTCTGGCCTGGCACCGCACCATTGGCTGTGACTTTGACACGGTGGTGCTGACTAATATTACCGAAGACCATTTGGATTTTCATCAAACCTTTGACCATTATCTGGCCAGCAAAAGTAAGCTGTTTTCCTGGCAGGGTTCGTTCCCTCTGAAGGGGGGAAGGCCGCGCCGGGCCGTAATTAACGGTGATGACAAGCACTGGCAGCACTTTGCGGACCAGACGCCCGGGGAAGTTATGCTTTACGGATTATCTAACCATTGCCATGTGCGGGCAAATGATGTTAAAGTGGAGCGGGACGCCGTTAATTTCAGGCTGGAGACTCCTGTGGGTGGTACAGAAATTACCCTTAAGATGACCGGTCTGTTTTCTGTCTATAATTCACTGGCGGCAATTTCTGTGGGCCTGTTGGAGGGGATTGATCTGGCCCGCATTAAGGCGGTTATGGAGAGTGTAGCGGGGGTCCCGGGACGTTTTGAGCTGGTGGATGCAGGGCAGAACTTTACCGTTATTGTGGATTATGCTCATACTCCCGACGGTCTGGAGAATGTGTTGCAGGCGGCCCGTGAATTTGCTCCGGCCCGGGTGCTGACGGTGTTTGGCTGTGGCGGGGACCGTGACCGGACCAAGCGCCCTCTGATGGGTGAAGCCGCAGGAAAATACAGCGATTATTGCATTGTGACCTCGGATAATCCGCGCAGTGAGGATCCGGAAAAAATCATTGACGAGATTCTTCCCGGGTTGGAAAACCAAATTGATAAATCGGCCTATGAAATTGAGCCGGACCGCAAAGCTGCTATCCGGCGCGCCATGGAATTGGCGCAAAAAGACGATGTGGTGATTATCACCGGCAAAGGTCATGAAACAACACAGGTTTTTCGTGACCATACCATTACCTTTGACGACCGGCAGATTGCCGGTGAACTGATCCGGAGGCGGTTAAAGCAGGATGGAGATGACATTACGTGAGATTTCCGAAGCGGTGGGCGGTAAGTTGCCCGCTGCCGGCGATCTGGATAAAAAAATAGGCAGGGTAAGTATTGATTCCCGTGATATCGGCCCCGGTGACTTTTTTGTGCCCCTGGCCGGAGAGCACACCGACGGGCATAGATTTATTGCTGCTGCTGCCGAAAAAGGGGCAGCGGGCTGTTTTGCCGCTTTCTCCAAGAATGTTACTCATCCAGAGGGCATGACGGTTATCAGCGTGGAGGATCCGGAGCAGGCGCTACAGGATCTCTCGGCCTTTTATCGCCGGAAATTTCAGTTGCCGGTGGTGGCGGTGACCGGTTCGGTGGGCAAAACCACCACCAAAGACATGATTGCCGCAGCACTCTCCCCTGAGCTGAAGACGTTAAAAACAGAGGGCAACCTCAATAACCATCTGGGTGTGCCTTTGATGCTGACCCGGCTGGATTCCACGTATGAAGCTGCGGTGCTGGAGATGGGGATGAGCGGGTATGGCGAAATTGATCTCTTGGCCAAACTGGCCCTGCCCACTGTGGCGGTAATTACCAATATCGGAGAATCCCATTTGGAAATGTTGGGCAGCAGGGAAGGAATTGCCCGGGCCAAATGCGAACTGCTTGGCCATCTTGCAGCCGACGGTGTGGCGGTGGTTAACGCAGACGAGCCGCTTTTGGTGCCGCATATCAAAGGTCTGGGTTGTCGGGTGATTACCTTTGGTTTTGACGAACATGCCACCGTGCGCTGTACAGACATTATAAATGATGAGGCGGGTAAGCGCGCCATTATTGAGCAGGAGGGATTTGCACCGCTGGAAGTGGTGCCGCCGCTTCCCGGCCGCCACAATATTTACAACCTGATGGCGGCGCTGGCGGTGGGCCGGCTGCTGGGAGTAGACGACAGTGTATTGACAGAAGGGTTTTCCCGGGTTCGCTTAAGCGGAATGCGGCTGGAGACAGTCACCACACCGGCCGGTATTCAGGTGATAAACGATGCTTACAATGCCAGTCCCACTGCGGTGTCGGCGGCGTTTGATGTATTGGCGGAATTGGCCAAAGATGCGGCACGTTTTGCTGTTTTGGGAGATATGTTGGAGTTGGGCGACTGGGAGGAAGAAGGACACCGCCAAACCGGCAGACAGGTGGCCCGGCATAATTTGTCCGGCCTTTTGGTGCTGGGAGAGCGGGCACAGCTGATTGCCGACGGCGCAGTGGCCGCCGGTTATCCGCCGCAGAGGGTGTACCGTTGTGAAAGCCATGCCCAGGCGGCGCAAGTTATTGCAAAGATTGCCCGTGCCGGTGACTGGGTACTTTTAAAAGGGTCGCGGGGAATGCGCATGGAAGATGTCTTGGCTGTATTGTTGGAGGGGAAAAAATGAATCAGGCGTTGTTTCAAACCGCATTAATTGCTTTTGTGGCCGGTATTATTTTAGGGCCGCTGTTTATTAATATGTTTCGCCGGTTGCAGCTGGGGCAGCAAATCCGGGAAGACGGGCCCCGCAAGCACCTGAAAAAAGCGGGGACGCCCACCATGGGCGGCGTTGTCTTCCTGTTGGCTATTGTGCCTGCCCTGATTTTGTTTGCTCCGGCGGGAATGCCTCTGTATCTGGCTTTGATTCTTACCCTGGGCAACGGCCTGGTGGGTTTTATTGATGACTATCTTAAGGTAATCCGTAAACAATCCCTGGGCTTAAAGGCTCGCAGTAAGCTGTTGGGACAGCTATTGACGGTGGTGGTTTTTTACCTGTTATGGCAGGGATTGGGGGAAAGTACCGCTTTGTCCGTCCCCTTCACCGACTTCTACGTGGAATTGGGGGCCTGGTATCTGCCTTTTCTGATCTTTTTTGTCATCGGCACCACCAATGCGGTTAACCTCACCGACGGTATTGACGGATTGGCCTCCGGCACTGCAATTTTGGCCTTATTCTCTTATACTATTCTGGCCACCGTTATGGGTCTTGCCGGCCTGGCCCAGTTTGGCGCAGCGATGATCGGGGCTGTTTTTGCATTCTTAATTTATAATTTTCACCCGGCGCGCGTCTTTATGGGCGATGTGGGTTCGCTGGCCCTGGGAGGGGCTTTGGCAGCCATGGCAATATTAACTAAAGCTGAACTGTACCTGGTCATCATTGGCGGCGTCTTTGTGATAGAAACGCTGTCGGTGATTATTCAGGTGATTGTCTTTAAACTGACGGGCAACAGGGTGTTTCGCATGAGCCCCCTGCATCACCATTATGAGTTGGGCGGGCACAGTGAATGGCGGGTAGTCACCGGCTTTTGGGGCCTGGGCTTTCTCTTTGCCGTCATCGGCCTGCTGCAGTTAGGCGCTTTGTAGAAAGAAAGGGAGAATATTTTCAATGGACCTGATGGGAAAACAGGTGGTGATCATCGGTCTGGCCCGCAGCGGCCTGGCAGCAGCACAGTTGGTGTCCAGGGAAGGGGCCGGCGTACTGCTAAATGATCGCAAACCTGTGGCGGAAATGGCCGCTGAACTACAAAAACACAATATCGAGGTGCCCCACCTGGTGGGCGGCGGGCACCCTGCTGAGATGATTACACCGGATGTGGCACTGGTCATAAAGAATCCGGGAGTCCCCATGGACCTGGAGCCCATACAGAAGGCTCTTGAGCTGGGAATTCCGGTGGTAACCGAGGTGGAAGTGGCCGCCGGGTTTCTTTCTGTGCCCATGGTGGCCATTACCGGAACCAACGGAAAAACCACCACCACAGCGTTGACCGGGGAGATTTTTCAGGCCGCAGGCAAGAAAACGGCGGTGGCGGGTAACATTGGCCTGCCCCTTTCTGCGGTGGCGGTGGAAGATACAAAGTATGAAGCGGTGGTGGCGGAGTTAAGCAGTTTTCAGCTGGAAGCTACCATAGATTTCCGGCCGCAAATATCGGCCATCTTGAATCTCACACCGGACCATATGGACCGCCACAAAACCATGGAAGCTTATGTGGAAGCCAAGGAAAAGATTTTTGCTAACCAGAAAGCCTCGGACGTGACGGTTTTAAACGCCGATGATCCCAGGACTTATGCTCTGCGGGGGCGCCCTCGGTGCCGGGTATACTTATTTAGCCGCCGCCGTCAAGTGGAGCGCGGCGCCTTTGTGCGCAACGGCCATGTGGTGGTGCGGGACGGAGAAAATGAAGAGACGGTCTGTGGGGTTGATGAAATCCGTATCCCCGGTGCTCATAATCTGGAAAATGCTCTGGCCGCAGCTCTTTTGGCCTGGCTTGGCGGGGTGGCGGTGGAAGTTATTGCCAAGACTCTCAAAAATTTTCCCGGAGTTTCTCATCGTCTTGAGCATGTACGCGAGTTTGGCGGCGTAACTTATATAAATGACTCCAAAGGCACCAATTCCGATGCGGCCATCAAAGCGCTGGAAGCGTTTGCCGCGCCTAAATTACTCATTGCCGGCGGCTACGACAAGGGTGGAGATTTTTCTTCCTTTGCTGCGGCCATTAAGAAACATGCGCGCTATGTGGTGCTGTTGGGAGAAGTGGCCGGCAGACTGGCTCAGGCGTTGGATGAAGTGGATTATCATGCGTACTCAACTGCAGATTCATTGGAAGATGCGGTGAAAATTGCGTCGGACACGGCACAAAGCGGTGAGGTGGTCCTGTTGTCACCGGGATGTGCCTCCTGGGATATGTTTGAGGATTTCGAACAACGGGGCAACACGTTCAAAGAGGCAGTCTGGGAACTGGGGAGGGCTTAGTTTGGCCGTGAAGGGGAACCGGAATCTGAAAAAGAATGAGGCGGACTTCATTGTGTTGTTTGCCACCATGACTTTGCTGGCCATTGGCCTGGTGATGGTTTTCAGTGCCAGCTGGTATATGGTCAGCTCCAGTCGGGGGGACGTATACTTTCATTTACGCCGCCAGGCATTCTGGGCAGTTTTGGGTTTGGGTGGCCTGATTTTCTTTAGCAATTACAGCTACTGGAAGCTAAAGCGCTGGATTAATCTGTCGTTACTACTAAGCGTAATTTTGCTGCTGGCCGTGTTTATCCCGGGAGTGGGCATGGAAATTTACGGCGCGCGCCGCTGGATCGGGGTTGGCGGTCTAACCGCTCAGCCTTCTGATTTGGCTAAAGTTGCGCTGATATTGTTTGCTGCCGCTTATCTGTCCCGCAAGGATATTCAGATAAAAGATTTCTTCCGGGGGGCTTTTCCCGTTTTGGCCATTACCGGATTCTTTTTTCTGTTGATTTTGCGACAACCGGATTTAGGGACGGCGGTGGCCATGGCCGCCGCGGTGATGGTAGTGGTTTTTGTGGCGGGTATGCCCTTAAAGCAGATGGCCGCCATCGGCGCAGTGGCTCTGCCCGCCGGTTTTTATCTGATGGCCAGCGAGCCCTACCGGTTGCGGCGCCTCTTGTCCTTTCGCGATCCGTGGGCCGATCCGCTGGACACCGGTTACCAAATTATTCAGTCTCTCTATGCTTTGGGGCCGGGAGGTCTTTTTGGAGTGGGACTTGGCCATGGACGTCAGAAAATGTTTTATCTGCCGGAGCCTCACAGCGATTTTATTTTTGCTGTCATCGGTGAGGAATTGGGCTTTATAGGTACCGCCAGTGTGGTAATCCTTTTTGCCCTGCTTTTGTGGCGCGGTTTTAAGATTGCCCTGATGGCGCCAGATTCATTCGGTAGCTTACTGGCCACCGGGATTACCGCCATGATTGGGATCCAGGCGTTAATGAATATCGGGGTTGTCACCGGTTCTATTCCGGTGACCGGGATTAACCTGCCCCTGATCAGTGCGGGCGGTTCCTCACTTTTGTTTACCATGTGCAGTATTGGGGTGCTTTTGAACATTTCCAAGTATACAAAAACTTAGGCGGGGGGATTAGATGCGTGTTCTGTTTACCGGTGGAGGCACCGGAGGTCATATTTATCCCGCCCTTGCGTTGGCACGGTATCTTTCGGGCCATGCCGGGGCGGAGATTTTGTTTGTGGGAACGGCCCACGGCATGGAAAGCGAAATAGTGCCGGCCGCCGGTTTCCCTCTGGAAAAGATTGCAGTGGTAGGGCTGCAAAGACGTCTTTCCCTGCAAACTGGACGAGCCTTGTACCTGGCTGCCTCCAGTGTGGGGGCGGCAAAACGGATTATTAAAAACTTTCGTCCGGATGTGGTGGTTGGTACCGGTGGCTATGTGGCGGGACCGGTGGTTCTGGCTGCCCGCATGTCCGGGATTCCCACCGTTATTCATGAACAAAACGCCATTCCCGGCTTAACCAATGTTCTTCTTTCCCGGTTTGCCACCCGGGTCTGCCTGAGCTTTGCCGGCAGTGAGTCCTATTTCCCGCGGCCGGAGCGCACCGTGCTTACCGGTAATCCCCGGGCCACCGAAGCGGTGACAGCCAGTGGGGCGGAAGCAGACGATGTGGCGCTTTTGCCCGATGTGCCGGTGCTGCTCTGTGTGGGAGGAAGTCACGGGGCGCTGAAGCTAAATGAGGCTTTTAGTGCCAGTGTGAAGCAGGTTCTGGCCGGCTGCGACGCGCAGATTGTCTATGTAACCGGCAGGCGCTACTTTCCTGAGATTGAAGAAAAGCTGCAGAGCGTGGCAAAGAGTTATCCTGACAGGCTGCATCTATTGCCCTATCATCCGGCCCTGCCTGCTTTAATGGGCAAAACCAATCTGATGGTGAGCCGGGCTGGAGCAACCACGCTGGCAGAAATTACTGCTTTGGGAGTGCCTTCGGTCCTTGTTCCTTCTCCCAATGTGACAAACAACCATCAGGAGCATAATGCCCGGGCGCTGTCCGACAATGGTGCTGCGGTATTGCTGCGGGAAAGTGAGCTTAGTGAGCCGAACCTTACAGAATTATTAATTACACTGCTCACCAAAAAAGAAAAACTTGCGCAAATGCAGGATGCCTGCCGCTCTCTGGGCGTGGTTGACGCCGCAGAACGGATGTCCAAGGTGATTGGTGAAATAATTTCTGAATAACACACAACCGCACCCTTTGCATACTATAAAATACGGCAAAGGGTAGCGCAGGAGGTTTTATGAAAGACATTGCCCAAAGGTTGGCCGCAGAAATTACGGGGGATGTAAAAACCGCAGAACCAATGTCTAAGCACACAACTTTCAAAATCGGCGGTCCTGCTGATTTGTTTGTGGAGCCCCAGACAACGGAGGATTTAATCAGGTCCCTTGAATTTCTGCGCGGGCAAAGTATCCCCGTATTTGTGATGGGTAATGGTTCTAATCTTTTGGTCAGTGACAGCGGATACCGGGGTGCGGTTATTCGTCTGGCGGGAGAATTTTTGCGCACAGACTATGGACCCACCACAGTTGACGCAGGAGCAGCCGTTTCTCTGCCAAAGCTGGCCAGGGAAGCCAGTGCACGCGGTCTTGGCGGCTTGGAGTTTGCCGCCGGTATCCCCGCCACCATTGGCGGGGCGCTAATGATGAATGCCGGTGCCCACGGCTGTGAAATCGGTGGTGTGATTGCCGAAGCTGAGATTCTGGATACAGACTTGAAGGTTCACACTTTAAGGCACAAAGATCTTGGCCTGTCCTACCGCAGAAGCAATTTAGCCCCGGGGGCGGTGGTCTGCCGTGTGAGGCTGGAGCTGGAACCGGGAGAATCGGAAGCACTGTTGGCCAAATGCCACCACAATTTGCAGGTTCGTCGTGAACGCCAACCCCGCTTACCCAATGCCGGTAGTATTTTTAAGAACCCGCCGGAGGATGCAGCAGGCCGTTTGATTGATGCGGCCGGGCTAAAAGGCCGCCGGGCGGGTGGAGCGATGATCTCCGAAGTTCATGCTAATTTCATTGTCAACTGCGGCAATGCCACAGCGGAGGACGTGTGTACTCTGATTAACATGGCAAAAACCGCAGTGGCAGAGCAGTTTGGCATGGAACTCAAACTGGAGGTTCGGCTGCTCGGCTACTAACGGAAGGTGGGAGTATGGAGAAATACTTAATTCGCGGAGGAAACCGCCTGGAAGGCAATGTCCGTATCGGGGGAGCTAAGAACTCGGTTTTGCCTATACTCGCCGCTGTCCTGCTTAACAACAGCAGCGAAGAAACGATCCTGACCAATGTGCCGCGCATTAACGATGTGGTGAAAATGGTAGAGATTCTGGTCAGTTTAGGAGCGGAAGTTAACTGGAGCGGCAGCGATATGGCCATTTCCACCAAGAATGTACATAGTTACATGGTGGATGAAAAACTTATGCGGGAAATGCGCTCCACCGTATTTTTGATGGGTGCGCTGTTGGGCCGTTGTGGCCAGGTCAGTATCTCCCGCCCCGGCGGGTGTGCCATCGGCAACCGCCCCATAGAGCTGCACCTTAAAGGGCTGGAAGCATTGGGCGCTCAGATCCGGCCAACGGAGCAAGGATATCTCTTTGCCAGCTGTTCCCGTCTCACCGGCGCCGATATCCATCTGGACTATCCCAGCGTGGGCGCCACTGAAAACATCATGCTGGCCGCCGTGTATGCACGTGGAGTGACCACCATCAACAACGCCGCCAAGGAGCCGGAAATTGTTGATTTACAAAACTTCCTCAATAAAATGGGCGCCCGTATCCGCGGTGCCGGGACAGATCAGATCCGCATAGAAGGGGTAACACAGCTGCACAGTGTGGAGCATCGTGTGATGCCCGACAGAATAGTGGCGGGTACCATGATGCTGGCTGCGGCAGCCACCGGTGGCAATGTGACGCTGGAAGGCGTTATTGCCGGCCATCTTGATGCGGTCATTGCCAAAATGCGGGAGGCAGAAATTCAGATCAGAGAAGATAATGACCGGATTCATGTTCTGTCACCCCGTCGTCCCAAAGCAGTGGAAGTGGTGCGTACCTTGCCCTACCCCGGCTTCCCCACGGATTTACAGGCGCAGATGATGGCGGTATTGACCTGTGCCTCAGGCAGCAGTATGGTTGTGGAAAATGTCTTTGAGTCACGGTTTAAGCACGTGGGTGAGCTCTTGCGGATGGGTGCCAATATTGTGGTAACCTCAGATAACCGCACCGCCATTGTGCATGGTGTAAAAAAGCTGACCGGAGCCACCGTAGCTGCCACTGATTTAAGGGCCGGCGCGGCGCTGGTGTTGGCAGGACTTGGCGCTGAAGGGGAGACCCGGGTTGAGGAGCTGCAGCATATTTCCCGGGGATATGAAAATCTGGACGGCGACCTCATCCGACTTGGTGCAAACATTAAACGGATTGTTGAATAAAGCGGGCCACTTATGCCCGCTTCAACTCCGTGTTACTTGGAGGACGTATTGTAATGGACAAGCAGCTGCGCAAGAGACGGACTTTTAATGCAAAACAGGCCGTCTCGCCGGAAAAGGTGAAAAAAGTCAGACGCCGCCTCCTTGGTTTTTTGCTCTTATTAATGATGATCTGGTTAATTTTAGGTTTTGTGCGCTCCGATTTTTTTCAGCTGGAGGAGATTATTATTTCCGGCAACACCCATACCACTGAGTCGGAAATCCGGGATGCTCTGGTTGTGGCCGAAGGGATCAATATCTGGCAGCTTAATCCTGCCCGGCTGCAGGAAAAGGTGGCGGCCATCCCCCGTATTGCCGAAGCTGAGGTCTCCCGCAGGCTGCCCCGCGGTCTGGAGGTGGACATCCTGGAAAAGGAAGCCATGGCCCTTGTCCCCTATCGGGATTATCTGCTGGAAATCGGCTATGACGGCATGGTGCTGGGCACCACACAGGATCCCAAAGATTACGGGCGCCCGCTTCTAACCGGGTTGGGCCCGGTGGAGCTTGCTGTGGGAAATGAGTTATTGTCGGACTCTAAGCTGGAAGCAACGGCGGAAGTGATGAGGTCCATGGAAGAGGAAGCAATTGCCCTCTCCGAAGTGAATCTGGGTGATGAGGAAAACGTTGTGGTGGTTACGCTGGACGGCATGACCGTTTGGCTGGGCCGCGGTGAATTTTCACAAAAGGCCAGCCTGCTCAAAGAAATAATGGGACAATTGCCTGTTGATCCGGCGGAAGGATATCTGGACTTGCGAGTGACACGGGCCCCAAACTTCCATGTTTTGGATGATGACAAAACACAAAAAAACAATTAGAGTAAAAAAAGGGAAATGGTAAGATACGTTGAATTAAGAAATAATGTGAACAACACGGGCGAGGGGGTGCAGTCGTGGTAAAAAGGAATCTGGTCTGCGGCATGGATATCGGCACGTCACACGTCCGTTCCATTGTCGGAGAAATAAATAATGATGGCACAATAAATATTATCGGAGTAGGGACAAGCCCGTCGGACGGCCTGAAGAAGGGTGTAATTGTTGATCTGGACAAAACGGTGGATGCAATTACGCAGGCTGTGGAAGAAGCGGAACGAATGGTGGGGACTACCATTCCCTCTGCTTTTCTGGGCATTGTGGGCTCTCAGGTAGGCCTGGTAAATAACCGTGGTGTGGTGGCTGTTTCCGCAGAAGATAAGGAAATCACCGAAGATGATGTGGAACGGGTGCTGCAGGCGGCGCGGGTCATTGCCCTGCCTCCGGATCGGGAAATAATTGATGTTATTCCACGGGAATTTATCGTGGATGGATATGATGGTATCCGTGACCCGGTGGGCATGGTGGGAGTTCGCCTGGAGGTGGACGCCATGATTATCACCGGCATGGTCACCTCTATTCGTAATTTGGTCCGCTGTGTGGAACGTGCCGGACTGGAGATTGACGGCATGGTACTCAATTCCCTGGCCAATTCGGAAATAGCACTTTCCCGGGATGAAAAGGAACTGGGCACGGTGCTCATTGATATCGGCGGCGGTACCACGGAAGTCTCTGTTTTTCAAAACGGACACATCAAAGATATTGCCGTTCTTCCGGTGGGCGGAGATTACATAACCAACGATATAGCCGTAGGGCTGAGAACATCTATAGAAACTGCAGAAAAGTTAAAACGGGAACATGGTGTGGCGCTTCCCTCAATGGCTGCTGAAGGGGACTCCATCAATCTGCCTATGCTGGCCGGCAAGGAACCCCAAACCATAAAGGCTCAGGAATTAGCCATGATTATTGAACCCCGTTTGGTGGAAATGCTGCAGTTGGCGGCGCAGGAACTGAATAAAATGGGTTTCCGTGAGCCTCTGCCGGCAGGTGTGGTGCTTACCGGAGGCGTGTCCATGATGCCGGGCCTGGTGGATTTGGCCGAACAGATATTTGACTCTTCGGTGCGGATTGCCCAGCCGGCCTATGTGGGTGTAAAAAGCCCCATCTATTCTACTGCGGTGGGAATTATTCATTATGTGCAGCATGCGCATATGTTTACACCTAAGGAGTACCGGGGAGGACGCGTTGCGCTGCCGGGAATCTTTAACAAAGTTAAATCCTGGTTTGTGGAAATGTTTGACTAATTGTATGAGGAAGGGGAGACTTTTCGGTGATCGAGTTTGATATTGAGATGGAGCAATTTGCCCAGATAAAAGTCATTGGTGTGGGCGGGGGTGGCAGTAACGCCGTTAACCGCATGATTGCCGCCGGTCTGCGCGGTGTGGAATTTATATCCGTAAATACAGATGCACAGGCCCTGTACTTGGCCGACTCCGAATGTAAGCTGCAAATCGGCGAAAAGCTGACCAAAGGCCTGGGAGCCGGTGCTAATCCGGAAATCGGACATCAGGCAGCAGAAGAAAGCAGAGACGAAATAATGCAGGCGCTAAAAGGCGCCGATATGGTATTTGTCACCGCCGGCATGGGCGGCGGAACGGGAACCGGGGCCGCTCCGGTTATTGCCGAAGTTGCCCGGGAACTGGGAGCCCTGACCGTGGGGGTGGTTACCAAGCCGTTCACCTTTGAGGGTCGGCGCCGTTCCTCTTCTGCCGACAAGGGCATTATTGAGCTAAAAGATAAAGTGGATACCTTAATTACCATTCCCAATGACCGCCTGCTGCAGGTGGTGGAAAAGCGTACTCCCATTCTGGAGGCGTTTCGCATTGCCGATGACGTTCTCCGGCAGGGCGTGCAGGGTATTTCCGATTTGATTGCGGTACCGGGCCTTATTAACCTGGACTTTGCCGATGTGAAGACCATTATGAAGGAAACCGGTGCGGCGCTGATGGGAATTGGCGTGGGCAACGGCGACAACCGTACCGTGGAAGCGGCTAAAGCGGCCATTGCCAGCCCGCTTCTTGAAACATCCATTGACGGCGCCCGCGGCGTGCTCTTAAATATCACCGGCGGATCCGACCTGGGCCTCTTTGAGGTAAACGAAGCAGCCGACATTGTGGCCGAAGCGGCGGACCCCGATGCCAATATCATCTTCGGTGCGGTCATCGACGAAGCTCTGCAGGATGAAGTGCGCGTCACCGTAATTGCCACCGGTTTCGACCATCAGGTCTCCGAGCGCAAGCAAATGATCGAAGAACTCACCCAAAAGTCTTTCTCCTCCGACGACCTTGATATACCCGCTTTTCTCCGCCGCAAACGGAGCTAAGCTAAGCAAAATTAACCAAAACCAGACAAAGGAACCCTTTGTCTGGTTTTTTTATGGACAGAGGGACCCTCTGCGAGGACAGGCAGGTTTATTTGTCCATACATAAAATGTAAGTTCAGTATGCCATTTTCCCGGTACCGAATAAATTGTAAAACTTTTAGTTTTAAAAAGGATATTTGGGGCTGTTAGCGAATAATTATAGAACTGGTAGTGTTACCGAAAAAATATTGGTAATACGATTTATTTTTGCCATTGCTGTGTTACTAATAGATAAATAGTAACACTTGGGCGGAGGAGAGGGACAACATGTTGAAAAGACGAGGGTTTGTACTGGTGTTGTTGGTTGTTTTGGTTGCTTTGGTGGCATCCGGGTGTGGGCAGCCGCAGAATAATGGCGCCGATGCTGAATTTGAGCAGAGTGACCAGTTGGTGTTAGCTATTGGCGGTGAACCGGATGATGGTTTTGATCCCACTATTGGGTGGGGGCGTTACGGCTCCCCGCTGTTTCAAAGCACCCTTTTGCGTCGTGATGATGATTTAAACGTGGAAAACGACCTGGCAACAGATTATGAAGTTAGTGAGGATGGGCTGGTGTGGACTGTAAGTATTCGGGATGATGTGGTGTTCTCCGATGGGGAGCCGCTAACTGCCGATGATGTGGTTTATACCTTCCTGACCGCCAAAGAGAGCGGCTCGGTGGTGGACTTAAATGTCCTTTCAGATGCGGTGGCGCTTGATGAGACAACGGTGGAATTTACTTTGACGCGCCCCCAGTCTACCTTTATTAATAACCTGATTACCACAGGAATTGTGCCGGCGCACGCACACGGTGCCGGATATGCTGAAGACCCGGTGGGGTCCGGGCCCTATAAATTTGTGCAGTGGGACCGCGGGCAGCAGCTGATTGTGGAGGCCAACCCGGAGTATTATGGACAAAAGCCTTATTTCCAAAAGATTACATTCCTGTTTTTGTCTGAAGATGGCGCTTTTGCTGCCGCCAATGCGGGCGATTTGGACCTGGTTGCTGTTCCCGCTGCCTTAGCACAGCAGAATGTGACAGGTATGAGCCTGAAGGCCATCGAAAGTATTGATAACCGTGGCATCATGTTTCCCTTTGTGGAAGCGGGCGGCCAGACCGATGACGGGTATCCTGTGGGCAATGATGTGACTGCGGATTTAGCCCTGCGCCAGGCCATCAATGTGGCGGTGGACCGGCAGGCTTTGGTGGATGGCGTATTAAACGGTTTTGGCACACCGGCCTATTCGGCCAGTGACGGTATGCCCTGGTGGAATCCGGACACTGTGTTTGCCGACGGAGATTTTGACGCGGCGCGGGACATCCTGGAAGAGGGCGGCTGGACTGAAGTGGACGGAATCTGGCAAAAAGGGGAACTGACAGCTGAGTTTAGCCTGTATTATCCCGCCTCTGACCAGGTTCGCCAGTCTCTTGCCATTGCTGTGGCCGATATGTTAAAGCCTTTGGGCATCAATATTATAGTGGAAGGTAAAAGTTGGGATGAGATTCAGGCCAATATGTACTCCAATGCGGTAATGTTTGGCTGGGGCAGCCATGACCCGCAGGAGCTTTACAATCTCTACAGCAGCCAAACCGCAGGGATTGGCTGGTATAACACCGGTTATTACAGTAACGAAAAGGTTGATGAGTATATGGAGTTGGCTCTGGCTGCCACCACTGTGGAAGAAGCTATGAATTACTGGCAGTTGGCACAGTGGGACGGGGAAACCGGCTTAAGCGCCTTAGGCGATGCTCCCTGGGCCTGGCTTGTTAACCTGCAGCATACCTACTTGGTCCGCGAGGGCCTAAATATCGGCCGGCAGCGTATTCACCCTCACGGGCACGGCTGGCCTGTAACCGACAATATTGTGGACTGGCGCTGGGACGACTAAGTCAAAGGGGCAATACAATTGCGTACTAAAAAACTGCTTAAGTTTTTTGCCTACAAAGGAATAAAGTTTCTCACACTTCTTACCGCTCTGTGCGTACTATCGTTTCTGCTTGTTCACTATTCGCCGGTTGATCCGGTCCGCGCCTATGTGGGTGCCGATATGATGCGGGTCGGGCCGGAGCAGCAGGCGCAAATTGTGGAATACTGGGGACTGGATCAACCGCCCCTGGTTCAGTTTGGCCGCTGGGCCCAGGCTGTGATGCGGGGTGATCTGGGCACCTCCATGATTTTTCGCCGCCCGGTGGTGGATGTGATCCGGGAGAGGTTCTTTGCCTCCATGATGTTAATGGGTGTGGCCTGGATCCTCTCGGGTATACTGGGCTTTGCCTTGGGAATTTGGGCTGCCATGAAACAGGGTACCTGGATAGATAAAATTATCAAGTGGTACTGTCTCACACTGGCCTCCACGCCCACATTTTGGCTTGGGCTTTTGTTTCTGATAATTTTTGCTGTTAACTTGGGCTGGTTTCCGGTGGGCCTGGGTGTGCCCGCCGGGGTGCTGGCAGAACAGGTCACCCTGGCAAACAGGCTGTATCATTTGATCTTGCCTGCACTGACCTTAAGTCTCTTTGGCGTGGCCAATCTGGCGCTGCATACCAGACAGAAAATGGTGGATGTTCTCTCCAGTGACTATGTGCTTTTTGCCCGGGCCCGGGGAGAGGGCAGCATGGGCCTTTTATGGCGGCACGGTTTGAGGAATGTGGCTTTGCCGGCAATTACACTGCAATTTGCAGTTTTTAGTGAGCTGTTTGGCGGCTCTGTTTTAGCAGAGCAGGTATTTTCTTATCCCGGACTGGGGCAGGCCACGGTGGAAGCAGGTTTGCGTGGAGATGTGCCGCTGCTGTTAGGTATTGTGATCTTCTCCGCCTTGTTTGTCTTCACCGGTAATTTAGTGGCCGATTTGCTCTATCAGGTGGTTGATCCGCGAATCCGGCTAAGAGGAGGGTCTGCATGAGTGCCATACATGTGCTGAGAACAAACATAAAACGGGTAAGGCCCAGTATGAACCGTCGGCAGCGCACTCTTTTGGTGACCGGCTTTGCCGCCTCCTTTTTGCTGGCCATTGTGGCCGGAGGCTTTCTTATAAGTGATGTGGGCCTGGCCACAAACTTTGATGCCCGTAATTTAGCCCCTTCCCTTAGCCACCCGTTCGGTACAGACTGGATGGGGCGGGATATGTTTACCCGCACCATTAAAGGGCTGATGCTTAGCATGGGGGTAGGAATGCTGGCCACATCGGTCAGTGTTTTAATCGCCCTGGTGTTGGGTATGGCTTCGGCTACGCTGGGTAAAGTGGTGGATGCTGCTGTTACCTGGCTTGTGGACCTGTTTCTCGGCGTCCCCCATCTGGTGGCTCTCATTCTCATTTCCTTTGCTTTGGGAGGAGGGGCCCGGGGAGTTATTATCGGGGTGGCGCTAACACACTGGCCCAGCTTAACCAGGGTAATCCGGGCCGAGGTGATGCAGATCCGCTCTGCTGAATTTGTGCAGGTATCCGGCAGCTTGGGGCGTTCCCGTTGGTGGATAGCCACCCGCCATATTCTTCCCCATTTAGTACCCCAGTTCTTTGTGGGGATGATTTTACTGTTTCCCCACGCCGTGCTTCATGAGGCCGCCGTTACTTTTTTGGGCTTTGGCCTCTCACCGCATCAGCCGGCCATTGGCGTGATTCTCTCAGAATCCATGCGTTATTTATCCACCGGTATGTGGTGGTTGGCTTTTTTCCCAGGGCTTGCCCTGTTGATAATGGTGCGTATCTTTGATATTTTAGGCGACAATTTGCGGATGCTGGTTGATCCGCACAGTGCGCATGAATAAAGCAAGAAGGGAGTGCATCAGATGAGCCCCGCCTTACCCCTGAAAAAAAGAGCGCCGGAATTTGCTGACAAGGAAGAGGTTTTTGCTGGCGCCTCCACCGCCGGGGATAAACCGGTCCTGGAGGTAAAGGACCTTTCCGTATCATTTGTGCAGTATGCCGGGGGCCTGCGCCAGACAAACCTGAAAGTAATCAGCGGACTGGATGTGTCCATAAAAAAGGGAGAGGTGCTGGCAGTGGTAGGCTCCAGCGGTTCGGGCAAGAGCCTGCTGGCCCATGCCATCCTTGGTATCCTGCCCAAAAACGCCAAAGTAAGCGGCACCATGCACTACGGAGGTGAAGCTTTAACTCCCAGGCGCCAGGCCAAGCTGCGCGGCCGGGAAATAGCCATCATCCCGCAGTCTGTAAACTACCTTGATCCCTTAATGCGGGTAGGCCCGCAGGTGGGTATCTCTGTGCACAACGGCGATAAAAATGCAATTGTACGCCAGGTATTTGCCCGCTATGGCCTGGAGAAAAAAGTAGAGGATTTGTATCCCTTCCAACTCTCCGGAGGTATGGCACGCCGTGTGCTGGTTTCCACCGCCGTGGTCAGCGGTGCCCGACTGGTAATAGCTGATGAGCCCACCCCGGGCCTGCATCCGGCGGTGGTGGCTGAAGCTTTGGGGCATTTGCGTCAATTAGCAGACGAGGGTTGTGCGGTGATGCTTATTACCCATGACATCACCTCTGCTTTGCAGATGGCTGACCGTATTGCCGTTTTTTATGCCGGCAGTACGGTGGAGACAGCACCGTCTGTTGACTTTTACGGTAAAGGCCAGGCGCTGCGCCACCCTTACAGTAAAGCACTGTGGCAGGCACTGCCGCAAAATGATTTCAAACCCATTGCCGGTTTCCAACCCACTCCGGGCAACCTGCCTTCAGGATGTTTGTTTGCTCCCCGCTGCGAACATAAAACACCGGAGTGTGAAGCAGAGCGTCCTCCGGCACGTCTCCTGCGCGGTGGGAATGTGAGGTGTATCCATGCTACTTGAAGCCAAAAACATCGGCTTTCGCTACGGCGAGGGCCCCTGGGTCCTGCGGGGTGTCTCCCTCTCCCTAAAACCAGGGGAAGTGGTGGGCTTATCCGGCCACAGCGGCTGCGGAAAGACCACCCTGGCCCGTGTTCTGGCCGGGTATGAGCCGCCATTGGAAGGCAGTGTGACCCTTGACGGTAAACCGCTGCCTAAAAAAGGCTACAATCCGGTGCAGCTGGTCTTTCAGCATCCGGAGAAAGCGGTAAATGACCGGTGGCGCATGGAATACACCCTGCGGGAAAACAGGTGGTACCAACAAAAGGTACTCACCCCTTTGGGGATTGAGCCGGACTGGCTGACCCGCTGGCCCAAAGAGCTCTCCGGCGGTGAACTGCAGCGCTTTTGCGTGGCCCGGGCTCTTGGACCCCAGACCCGTTTTCTTATCGCCGATGAGATGACCACCATGCTTGATGCCATAACCCAGGCGCAGATCTGGCATGTGGTGCTGGACGCCGTTAAAGAGCAAAACCTGGGGGTTTTGGTGGTCAGCCACGAACAGACCCTGCTGGAACGTTTATGCAGCCGGGTTATCGACCTGGAGGCTTTTCGTGATCATTCAACAAAACACCACCATCCAAGCGATGTCTGCTGTCAGTAGCGGACATCGCTTTTTTCATTCCAGTGGAGAAGACTCCCACTTCTTTTAGTGAGAGATGCAAACACCTGAAGATTCCTGCTTAGGTTGACATAAAGTGTGGACAAATAAACCTGTCCCTCTGTCCACGGGTCTCCCCCCCCCTTCAGAAAATCTTGATTCGACACAAGGTTGTGACAAATTTTACAGGAGTAGTTTAGTATAATCAGTCATAGATGCATATGGGCCTGCATATAATTTAGCGGTTTGTCCAAATTGCCGGGCAGGTGAGAAGATGTATATTGAAGACCTCCTGGCCTTAAATTTTATGATGAACACAGCCCTGCTTTATCTGACAGCACGTCTTACAGGCAGGGAGCTGAAAATGTTCCGACTGGCGTCGGGAGGGTTTTTGGCGGCGTTGTACAGTCTGGTAATATTTTTACCGGTGGCTTATTTTGTCTTTTCCTGGGTTGGAAAAGTTGTGGCCAGTGTGCTGATTGTGGCCTTTACTTTCCGCCCCGGGCGAATCATGGAGCTGCTCAGGCTGTGCGGAGCATTTTTTCTGGCATCATTTTTTTTGGCTGGAACTGTATTTGCACTATACTTTTTTGGCAGTACACCGGCAGTGGTACAGGGCGGAGTGTTTTATATCACACCGCCCCGTCCCGGCATGCTCTTTACCGGTGTACTAATCGCATTTATCCTGATGGTAGGTGTCTGGCACTTCAGTGAACGGCAGCGGCGTAACAAAGGTTTGCGTTACCGCCTGACGCTTCGCAGCGGGAACCGCCGGGCCACCGCCCGGGCGCTGGTGGATACGGGAAACCAATTGCGCGATCCGGTTTCCGGCCGTCCCCTCAATGTGGCCAGTTTCCGTGCCATCCGTGACCTCTTGCCACAGGCTTTGCAGGAGGCATATCTGGCAGGAGAAGACCCGGTCTGTGCCTTAGGTGAATTGTCCGGCGATGAGGCGGAAAGGTTTGGCGTTGTGCCTTTTCGCTCTCTGGAGAATTCGGGAATGCTGGTTACCTTTCGCCCCGACGCGGTGACTGTGGAGGAGGGAGCCACATGTGGCGAGCTTTCCGGGTTGGCCTTTGCCATCACTGCCAAAGGGCTGTCTTTGGACAATGACGCGGAAATTTTGCTTCATCCATCTGTTTTAGAAAATATAGGAGGTGTGGGTGTTTGAAGGTACTGTCCCACTGGAGGTTGAGGCTGCGTTTACTTATCATCCGGTCCATGCGGCGTTTGGGGATAGAGTTTCTGCCGGAAGTCTATTATGTTGGCAGTTCGGAAACACTGCCTCCCCCGCTGTCGCAGGACGAGGAAGGGTTTTTGCTGGAAAAACTGAAAACAGGGGATTATGCCGTTAAGGCGGTTTTGATTGAGCGCAATCTTCGCCTGGTGGTTTATATTGCCAGAAAGTTTGAAAATACCGGTATTCTTATTGATGATCTGGTTTCTATCGGAACCATCGGACTTATTAAAGCGGTGAATACATTTGACCCGCACAAGAATATTAAGCTGGCCACTTATGCTTCCAAATGTATTGAAAATGAAATATTAATGTTTTTACGCAGGAATAATAAAGTAAAGGCGGAAGTTTCCTTTGATGAGCCGCTGAATGTGGATTGGGACGGTAATGAGCTGCTGCTCTCCGATGTGCTGGGTACGGAAAATGACCTGGTTATTAAAGGTATTGAAGCGGAAGTGGAGCGCAAACTTTTATACAACGCCATTGAAAAACTAAACCGTCGGGAAAAAAGGATTATGGAATTGCGCTTCGGGCTGTTGGGCCAGGAGGAGAAAACGCAAAAAGAAGTGGCGGTGATGCTTGGCATCTCACAGTCCTACATTTCCCGCCTGGAAAAACGGATTATTAAAAGGTTACAAAAGGAAATCCGCAAGCTGGAGTAAATGCAACAGTTGGCAGGGCGGACAATCATTAGCTGTATAAAAACCCCGGCTCAGGAAATAATGCAGAATATAGGGGACGCGGAATTTTGTTCCTTGCATTATGATCTGGGAGGGGACGGCGTGATTAACAAAGTAGAAATTTGTGGTGTCAACACTGCCAAATTGCCGGTCTTAAAAAACGATGAAATGCGTCGCCTGTTTGCCCGACTTCGTGAGGGAGATGAATCTGCCCGGGAAAAGCTGGTCAATGGAAACCTGCGTCTTGTACTCAGTGTGATTCAGCGTTTTAATAACCGGGGAGAATATGTTGATGATCTCTTTCAGGTAGGGTGCATCGGGCTGATTAAAGCTATTGATAATTTTGATTTGGGTCAGAATGTTAAATTTTCAACTTACGCCGTGCCAATGATTATCGGTGAAATCCGGCGTTACCTGCGGGACAATAATCCCATCCGGGTATCCCGTTCTTTGCGGGACATTGCCTACAAGGTTCTGCAGGTGCGGGATTCTTTAGCCAACCGTTTTGCCCGTGAGCCAACCATCAGCGAGATTGCCAAAGAGCTAAATCTCAAGCGGGAAGATATCGTCTTTGCCTTAGATGCCATCCAGGAGCCGGTGTCGCTCTTTGAGCCCATCTACCATGATGGTGGAGATCCCATCTTTGTCATGGATCAGATTTCCGATGATAAAAACCATGATAATAAGTGGTTGGAAGTACTGGCTATAAACGAGGCCCTGCATAAATTAAATGAACGGGAAAAACTGATTCTAACGCTTCGGTTTTACCGTGGCAAGACACAGATGGAAGTGGCCGATGAGATCGGCATTTCACAGGCCCAGGTTTCCCGCCTGGAAAAAGCGGCGCTAAGTCATTTACGCAAACATGTACAGTAAGGAGGTGGGGAAGGTGCACAAGAAAAGAATAATCACCTCAGGGGCCGGCCTGTTGATGATGCTTGCACTGTTAACCGTGTTCCTGTCTCCCGCCGGTGAAACAGTCCAGGCGTTTAACAAAACCAACCTGATTCGGGTAGCGGAAGTACATGAAGTGGACGGCGAATTCCTGTTTAGGCGGGTTGCTCCGGTATACGATTTTCATCCTTAAAGCTAAGACAAGAAAAGCGCGCTCTTTCGGTTTCCTCAGCGCGCGCTTTTCAGTATACATTAGCAGCTTCGCTATCTGCGAAGCGTTATAATTCTGGCAGTACAAGAAAGGCAGCGAAGGCTGTCTTTTTTTTTGCCTGTTTTTGTCCTGCCGGACAAACTGTTTATCATATACTGTAGGAAAAGGGAAAAGAGCGAGGTGCAGCATGATTAAAATTTCCGATCTGAGGAACAGAGATGTGGTAAATGTGGTAGACGGAAAACGGCTGGGCGTAATCTGTGATTTGGATCTGGATCTGGAACAGGGACGGATCTGCGCCATTATTGTTCCCGGAGGTTCAAAATTTTTTAGCTTTTTTAGTGGGGGGCAGGACTACGTGATCCCCTGGGAAAACATAATAAAAATCGGTGTTGATACCATTTTGGTGGAGCTGGCCGTCCCGTCATATCGCAGCCGATAACCCTTTGACATACCATATCTGGTGTTGTATAATTATACCAACACTAGATATGGTGTTCATTTGAAAGGGGGTTGTTTTTAATGAAATGCCCTTACTGCGGCTGTGTGGAAAGCCGGGTTATCGATTCCCGTTCCACCGATGAGGGGGGCGCAATTCGCAGGCGCCGCGAATGTACGGTGTGTGAAAAACGGTTTACCACGTACGAAAAAGTGGACGAGACCCCGGTGATTGTGGTGAAACGTGACGGCAGCAGACAGATGTTTGACAGGACCAAAATTTTAAACGGCCTGATTTATGCCGGTGGCAAGCGCAAAATCCCGTTGGAAGTTTTTGAGAATCTGGTGGATGATTTGGAAAGGGAGTTGCGCAGTGCCAACAATCATGAAGTTTCCTCGGATGAAGTGGGGCAGCGTGTATTGGCCAAGCTTCGCGACATAGACGAGGTGGCTTATGTGCGCTTTGCGTCGGTGTACTACAAGTTCAGAGATATTGATGATTTCAGAAAAGCCTTGGCGGAGATGCCCTGATAAAGACAAAAGGGCTCAGTTTTCCATTGAATGGACCAAGCAGAATTAAGTGACCTAAGAACCGGAGGGAAAGCAAAACATGTTTATCGAGATTAAAAAGCGTGACGGACGGGTTGTGCCGTTTGATGCAGAAAAAATTACCGATGCTATTTTAAAGGCTGCCAAGGCTGTGGGCGGGGAGAACAAAAAGATTGCCGTGAGCCTGACAAATCAGGTAGTTTCCGAGTTGACCAAGATGGGTTACAACGGTATTATCCCTGCTGTTGAAGATGTGCAGGATACGGTGGAAAAAGTTCTGATTGAAAACGGACATGCCCGCACTGCCAAAGCATACATACTTTATCGACACAGACGCAGCCGTATCCGTGAAGGCAAATCCGATCTGATGGATTCGGTTAAAGACATTCTGGTGGAAACCAGCCGGGAGAATGCCAATGTTTCCAATTCCCCGTCCGCCAAGATGCTGCAGATTGCCAGTGCCGCCAGTAAGCGCTACTATCTGACCAATTTACTGCCCGAAGATTTTGCTCAGGCGCATACAAGCGGTGCTTTTCACATTCACGACCTGGATTATTACGGCAAAACGCTAAACTGTCTGCAAATTGACTTAACCCGCATGTTAACGGAAGGGTTTAATACAGGGTACGGTTTTATCCGTCCACCCAAGCGGGTAGCGTCTGCTGCGGCACAGGCGGCCATTATTTTGCAGAGTAACCAAAACGATATGTTTGGCGGCCAGAGCTTTCCCCATTTTGACCGCTCTATGTCGGATATAATCGCCACCATGCCCTCCGAACCTTCGGAAGAAGAAGTGTTTCAGGCCATGGAAGGTTTGGTTTATAACTTAAATACCATGCATTCCCGTGCCGGTGCCCAGGTTCCTTTCTCCTCTCTTAATGTGGGCACCGATACTTCAAAGATGGGCCGGGCTGTGACCCGTTCCATTCTGCGGGCCTTTGAACGGGGTCTGGGTAACGGTGAGAGCCCCATTTTCCCCAACCTGGTGTTTAGAACTAAAAAAGGTGTTAACCTGGAGCCCGGTGATCCCAACTACGATTTGTTCCAGCATGCGCTGAAAGTGGCAGCCAAAAGGCTCAACCCCACCTTCAGCTTCATGGATACCACCTTTAACAGTAAGTTCGGCGATGAAGTGGCTTATATGGGCTGCCGGACCCGGGTTATTGCCAACCGCCACGGCGAGGAGGTTTCGGTGGGACGCGGCAATATCGCCCCTGTTTCCCTGAACTTACCGCGGCTTGCTTTGCAGACCCGGGATGTGAACCTGTTTTTTGTGGAGCTGGACAGGCTGCTGCGTCTGTCTGCCCGGCAGCTTTTGCACCGCTTTGAAATTTTAGGCAACCTGCGCGTGCGTGATTTGCCGTTCTTAATGGGACAGAAGCTCTATATGGGTTCGGCGGAGCTGGCTCCCGATGATACCATTAAGGAGGCCATCAAAAACGGCACGCTGACGGTGGGCTTTATCGGGCTGGCGGAAACGCTGCAAACTCTGATTGGTAAACATCATGGCGAGGACCGGGAAGCTCAGGAGCTGGGACTGAAAATTGTTTCCCATATGGCCAAACGTATGGAGCAGTTTTCCGATGAGTTCGACCTGAACTTTACCCTGGTGGCCACGCCGGCAGAAGGCCTCTCCGGCCGCTTTATCCGCATGGACCGTGATATTTACGGAGCCATTCCCAATGTGACCGATAAGGAATATTACACAAATTCCGTCCATGTGCCGGTAAATTACCGCATGTCGCTGGCAGAAAAGCTGGCAGTGGAAGGTGAATACCATAAATACTGTAACGCCGGGCATATTGCCTATGTGGAACTGGAATCACCGCCGGGGGAAAACTTTGAGGCGGTGGAGGAAATCGTGCGTATTATGTCTGACTCCGATGTGGGCTATGGCGGCATCAATTATCCCATCGATGAGTGCCGCAGCTGCGGGTACAGCGGCATTATGCACGACTGCTGCCCCGGATGCGGAGGAGTTGATGTGCGCCGTATCCGCCGGATTACCGGTTATCTTTCCACCGAAGAACGGTTCAACGGCGCCAAACAGGCGGAGCTGCGTGACCGCAAACCGCACTGCTAGGCGGTTGCGGTATGCAGCATGGTGAATATAATGATTCAGGGGGTGACGGTGTGAAGCTGAAACTGGCAGGTGTACAAAATAACAGTGTGGTGGACGGTCCCGGTCTGCGTACAGTTATCTTTACTCAGGGGTGCCCCCATCACTGCCCGGGCTGTCACAACCCCCAGACGCTGGATCCTGCCGGCGGCCGGTGGGAGGATGTGTCTGACCTGATGGCAGACATTTGTGCCGATACCGGTGTGCGCGGCGTCACCTTTTCCGGCGGAGAACCCTTTGCCCAGGCCCGGGCTTTGGCGCAGTTGGCGGCGGGTCTGAAGACCAGAAAGATGCACATTATGGTTTATAGCGGATATACCTTTGAAGAACTGCAAAGAAAAGCCATAAGCGATTCGGCGGTGGCAGCTTTGTTGTCCCTCACCGATTTGCTCATTGACGGACCGTTTATACTGGCACAGCGCGACTTATCCCTGCTGTACCGCGGCTCGCACAATCAACGTATCATTGATGTGCAGGCTACATTGGAAGAGGGGCGTGTGATTCTCTCTCCCCTTCATTTCCGTGGCCAGGAGCAGGCCTATGCTTAGTGAAGAGATTCGGGAAACCGGCGGCATCCGCTATCTTGTCTTTAATAATCTGACAGAAAGCGGAGTGCTGCACGGTTTTACCCTGCGCAGCGGCGGTGTTAGCCCTCAGCCCTTCGATACACTGAACATGGGACTGCACGTAGGGGACCCCCCTGCCGCTGTCCTGGAAAACCGCAGGCGTCTGGCCGCAGCCCTGGGATATAAAAATGAAATGGTCACAACGGCCCAGCAGGTGCACACCACCAATGTTGTCCGGGTTACGCCAAAGCTATCCGGGCGGGGAAGTCTAAGTTATGAAGATGCTTTTCCCCGGACCGACGGACTGCTCTGCACCGAACCCAACATCGTTTTAATGTCCCATTGTGCCGACTGTACACTGCTTTTTTTCTACGACCCCAAGGCCCGCTGCATCGGCCTGGCCCATGCCGGCTGGCGCGGTGCGGTGGCGGGTATGGGGCCTGTAATGGTGGAGGCCATGGAAGAGGCGGGCTGCCGGAGGGAAAATATCCGCGCCGCCCTTTCACCCTGCATCAGGCCCTGTTGTTACCGCGTGGGCGATAACGTGGCAGAAGAAATTGAACCCGGCATGCGCCCTCATGTGCTGACAAAGCGTGAAGGCGAGCTTTATTTTGATTTGCCGGGCCTGCAGGCACGGCAGCTTGTTGGGGCAGGCATCAGTGAGCATAATCTGATACAAAGTGAATACTGTACCAATTGTAATTCAAACATATTTTTCTCCTACCGGGCGTCCGGGGGGAAAACCGGCCGCATGGCCGGTGTGATGTCCATTGTGGAGTAGGTGAGCTAATGCGTAAAAGAAGGCCCTTTGCAGTAATTTCCGGTAAGCAGAAAAAAAAGAGTTCCGGGGAAAAAATCGTCTACATACTGCTGATGTTGGCTTTAGGCCTGTTGGTATTGCAGGTTACTTACTCCCTGGGCCGCAGTGTATTTGCCTCCCTGTTTGTGGATACCGTAACCAGTGAAAACAGTGTGTTGGAGCATACTGTAAGCGCCAGTGGTGTGCTGGTTCGTGATGAACATGTGGTGGCGGCGCCGCTGACGGGCACACTGCACTGGCTGGTGCCCCAGGGCGAGCGGGTTCCCCTGGGAGCAACGGTTGCCACCATCACCACCGCCGGCGGAATCCAGCAAAAGGTGACTGCGCCGGTCCCAGGCATGCTGATTAAGCAGTTAGACGGGCTGGAAGGAGAATTGCAGCCCAAGGCGCTGGCGGATATCAGACCGGAGAAAATAAACGATGTTAAACCGCAGCAGGCCGAATCCGGTGAGGATGTGCAGCAGGGATCCATAATTTTTAAACTGGTGGATAATTATACCTGGTACTTTGTTGCCGGGATGTCCCGCCAGGAGTATAATGATTTCAGGGAATTCTCCGCGTCAGCCCGCCTCCGTTTCAGTTTTGCTCCAAAGGAAGAGGTGCGCTCTCAGAGTGCTAAGCTCAGTGAAACCGATGAAACGGTAACGGTGGCGTTTACGCTGCAGCAGGATATTGACGGCGGTTTTACCGAGCGTTTTGCCGAGGCCGACGTCATTATGCGGGGAACAAGCGGCATCGTGCTGCCGTCTTCGGCGTTGCTTTTGCGTGGTGATGAAACGGGCGTCTATGTTGTGGAGAAGTCCGTTGTCCGCTATCGCAGTGTGGATGTCTTGGATGTGGCGGGAGACCAGGTGGTGGTAGACGGGCTCCGCCCCGGTTTTCCCATTATCACCAATCCCGGCCTGGTCAGGGAAGGACAGCGCTTATGAGTAATTTGCAACAACGAATTATAAAAGTCCAAAACAGGCTGAAGCAGGCTTCAGCAAAGGCCGGCCGCAGCGATGTCAGGCTCATTGCGGTGACAAAAACGGTCTCCCAGAGGTGGCGGGCCAGGCTCTGGAGTTGGGCCTGAACACATTCGGTGAAAAACCGCGTTCAGGAGGCTCTGCCCCAAAGTTGCCGCTTTTTCCCGGAGCCCAGTGGGCTTTTTATCGGGAAGGCTGCAAAACCAATAAAGGCCCAAGAAAGGGGTGGGGGCACTTTGCCCTGGTTCATTCGGTGGAACGGCTGGCGGCTGGTTCAGGCTTTGCAAAAAACAGGTCCCAGGGAGCAGGAAAACGGTGGTCAAGGGCTCTGATTCTGGTCAATGTGGGGGGGAGAAGGGCAAAAGGGCGGTATTTCCCCCCACCGAACTGCAGGAATTTTCT